>NZ_JBNCKT010000086.1:0-24762 GCF_049841675.1 Micromonospora sp. DT4 | reverse complement strand
CATGCCCGTCAACCACATGTCCCGGCTCCGCCGGGACGCTGCCGCACACGTGGTCAAGGAACCGAGTTTCGTCTCAGAAGGATGCCAAAGCGGCTGCGGAGGGGTAACCAAGGGCGCACAACTCTGTGTTGAGCCTCCCTCACCGAGTGGCGCAGTTTTGATCAACACCCGTCGCACGTAAGATCACGGGCGCACCAACACGCCGACCGAAGGACTGGCATGCCGCGCTCCTCCCTCCTCAACACCCCACCCGTGGTGGCGGCCGGATCTATCCCCGAAGGCCGCGTAGCCGACTTCTTGAACGGGCGGTTGGTGCAGGACACTCCTGAGGAGTATGTCCGACAGAACATCGAGAAGGCTCTCGTGCGTCAGTATCGGTATAGCTCCGCCGATTGCGAGCCCGAGTTTCCGATCAAGGTTGGATCCAGCCGGAAGCGGGTGGACATCGCAATCTTTCAGCCCGGACAAGGCCACAAGCAGGAAAACATCTTCCTGGTTGTCGAGACAAAGAAGCCCGGCACTAGCCCTCGCAGCAGAACCGATGGCATCGATCAGCTGAAGTCCTACATGGCAGCATGCCTTAATGCCTCGTACGGCATGTGGACGAATGGCGATGACAGGTATTGCTTCGCCAAGCGGTCGTCGGCTAACGGGTTCGTCTTCGAAGAAATCATCGAAATTCCGGCATCAGGCCAAAGTGAGTCCGATGCACAAAGGCCGCGCCGCAAGGACCTGAAGCCCGCGACCGCAGATAACTTGCTCTTCGCGTTCAGGCGGTGTCACAACTACATCGCAGCCAACGAAGGCAAGCAAAAGGCTGAGTCTTTCTGGGAGCTCCTCAAGCTCATCTTCACGAAAATTGAAGATGAGCGCTCCCCTGTCATCAATTTTTTCGTTACCCCCTCCGAGCTTTCTAATGCCACATCGGCAGCAAGCACCAAGAAGAGAATTCAGGGGCTTTTTGACGAAAAAGTAGTCAAGAAATACCCGGCCATTTTCAGTGCCAATGACAAAGAAATTGATCTGAGGGCGAACGTCATCGCCTATGTGGTTGGCCAACTGCAAAGTTACTCTCTTCTGGCATCACCGGTTGATGTCAAGGGCGTCGCCTATGAGGAGATTGTTGGTTCGAACCTTCGAGGTGACCGAGGGGAGTTCTTCACCCCACGCAACGCGTGCCGCATGGCCGTGACGATGCTTGACCCAGATCCATCGCATCGAGTCCTCGATCCGTCGTGCGGAACCGGTGGCTTCCTGATCACTGCCATGAATCACGCTCTGGATTACCTGGAGAAGGACGAACGGGAGCAGTGGGCCGATCCATCTAACGGGACGAATCACGAACGCGAGGAGTTGTACCGGAAGCGTTCGGAATATCTGAGCCAGTGTGTCTTTGGCATTGACCTGAACCCCGGCCTCGTCAGGGCTGCCAAGATGAACATGGTAATGAACAACGATGGATCCGGCGGCCTCTGGCAAGCCAATAGCTTGCACAACCCCCATGAGTGGAACGAGGATCTGCGGACAACGGTTCCCCTCGGCTCAATCGATATCATCGTATCGAACCCTCCATTCGGCGCGAATATCGTCATCGACGATGAAGAGATACTTGGCCAGTACGACCTTGCCGCGATGTGGGATCGCCAAGAGGGCGGACGTTGGACCATCCGCCGCGCCCGCAACGGAAGTGCAATCCTTCAGAAGTCGCAGCCCCCGGAGATCTTGTTCATCGAGAGGTGTGTTCAGCTACTCAAGCCGGGCACGGGCAAGATGGCTATGGTCATTCCGAATGGCATCCTCAACAATCCGGGGCTTGAATACGTGCGGCAGTGGCTCTTGGAGAACACTCAGATTCTCGCGGTGGTGGATATGCATCGCGATCTGTTTCAGCCGAAGAATGACACGCAGACGTCGATGGTGCTCCTCCGGCGTCTGAGCGGGGATGAAGCCGCAGCGGCGCAGGAGTCAGGACTGGACTATCCGATCTTCATGGCTGTCGGCGAGAAGATCGGGCATGACAAGCGCGGAAACGTCATTTACCGCCGCACGGAGACCGGCGAAGACCTTCTTGTTTCAAGAACTGAAACCGTGCGTGATATCGACGATATCAGCGGCGACGAGATCCTAACGCAAATCATCCTCAAGGAACGTCAGATTGACGACGAGCTGCCCGAGGTGGCTGAGGCATACCTCCGGTGGCTGGAAGGACAGTCATGATTCTGGCACCGATGCATGCGCGTTTTGCGTCCGACAGGCGGCGTCTGGATGCCGCGTACTTTTGTTCGCCGGGTATCCAGGCGATGGAGGCGCTCACGCGGATCCGGGAGTCTGGAGTTAGCACCGCCCTGCTGGCGGACAAGGCGTCGGTCTTCCATCCCAACAGGTTCAAGCGCTTGCCGGCATCGCGCTCCGAAGAAAAGTTGCCCTTCCTTCGTGCGTTTGATGTCTTCGAATTCCTCCCACAGCCGGCTGGATGGATCTCGGCTCGACGAACTGAGAAGCTTGACTCCCTTCGGGTCGACGAAGGTCAAATATTGCTCACCCGAAGTGGGCGCAACCTTGGCCCCTCGGTCCTAGTGGATAGTTACCTTTCCGATTTCATTCCGTCGGACGACCTGCTTCGAATCACGTTCTCCGACCAGACCTTCGGTTATTACGCCTACGCTTTCCTTCGGTCGGCGCCGGGGCAGGATCTGCTGCGGCAGGATAAAACCGGCAGTGTCATTGACCATTTGTCTGCCGATCAGGTCGGGAGTCAACTGGTCCCGGTGTTCGATGAGATTTTCAGCCAGGTGGCGGCGGCGATCGAGCGGTCGGTTACCCTCCGCGGTACCGCACGGAGAACGCTCTCCGATGCCCTCAACGAGGCAGACCAGCTGTTTGCCGTGGACGAGGGAAGTCCTCTGCGGGATGGGTGGACTACACGCGCTTCCAGCCTGATGGGCAGGATTGACGCTGCCTATCACCAACACAGGGTGGAAGTCCTTCGCAGGTCGCTTCTGTCCGCCGGCGGCACGAGGCTGGGAGACGTCGCAGCGGTTCTGAAGCCAGGCGGGCGGTACAAGACTTACTACGTTGGGCACGAGCACGGCCGCCCACTACTCTCGGGCCGCAATCTCCTACAGGCGTGGCCTATTGGCCTAAAGAGCATTTCAACCCGCAGCATTCCTGAGGGTGCGGGCTACGAGCTGGCACCGGGATGGATCTGTTTTCAGGCAGACGGGCGCGCAGAGGAGAAGCTCGGTTTTCCCATCCTCGTAACGAGTGACCGCGCCGGCTGGCTCGCGAGCGGTCACGTCGCCAGGGTCATCCCGAATGTGGGCACGGACCCGGGGTGGTTGTGGACCGCTCTGGCCAGTAATGTCGTTCAGACGCAGATCTCGGCGATAGCTTGCGGCTCCGTGGTTGACGCTTTGTACGAGGATGATGTTCGGCGCATCGTTCTGCCGCCGCCGACAGCTCTGACCGACGGGGGCGAGGTGACGGGGGCATGGGAGGCGTTTGCCACTGCCAGCCAGCTTGAGGCGAACGCGATTGAGCTCGTTGAGAAGGCGTTCTCGCAGCGTGCCGGGCTTTTAGAGCCTCACGGCGGCTCGCCATCCCGTCTGCCGTCGACCCGCACTCCTGTGGAGCAGGCCGCAGCCCGGCCCGCCACGTCAAGACGGCCTTGACGCACGGTCGAACGCTGGCGGGTCGGGCGGTGGTCTGCTCGGCTCGCCCGGGTCGACGGCAGGCGGGATGGCCTACAGCAACCACCCACGGCCCGGCACCCGCCGACGGACCCCCGGCCATCCTGGAGCCGGAGCGCCCCCGCCGGAGGCGCAGTAACCGCAACCCCACCACCCACCCGGCAGCCGCCGGGTGGGTGGTGCGCTCCCCTACGCCGGCGCGGTGCTCGCCGCGCGGCCCGGCCGGCTGCCGGCCCCACCATCCCACCGGAAACGGCCTGTCGTCATGCGGCGGCCCACCGGGCTACCCGCCTTCGCGCCAGCCGCCGGGCGTGTTGCGTGACCTGAGCCGGAGCGCCAGCGGAGCGATGGGCACGCGCCCTGGCGGCGGCGCGTGCGGCCCGTTCAGGGCCGCCTTGATAGATGTACAGAAAGTCCTCCCACACCGGCCGGCAGCCGGCCGGATCGCCTCCGGTCCGGGGTCACGGGCGGGTTGACGTGTCGGTGCTCGGTGCTACCGTGGTCCTCGTCGAGCACGTCAGCGCGGCCTCCCTGCCGGATCGCTGAACTCGACTTCGGAGTTGCCGAGCGGCCTTCCTGCCGCTGATGCGGGTTACGCCCCGCCGGCTCTCGACGCACCGGCCGCTGCGCCGGCCCGGAGTCCGCTGAGCGGCCCAGCACGGCCTTCCCGCCGTCCACGATGGCCCTCGGATTCGCGTACCTCGACGGGTGGGGATCGCCTGTGGCAACCCACCGGAAGCCGACGACCAGGCACCCCACCCGTCCCGGCATCACCCAAGGTCCAACGACCGGAAGAACCCAGCTCAACGGCGGTCCGAGGCCGATGGCCTATCCCCGCCCTCCGGCGTGAGCCGCCCTCTCCGGCGGTGCCAGGAGACACCACGAACACCACCGACGGATACCGCTCCGGCGTCCCGTGGCAGTTCGTCGCCCGTCCCTGCCACCCCTTGAGGAGAACCCGTGTTCACCCTGCCCACCCTCGCCGCCGGCCGTGACGCCCAAGCTTTGCACCGCGCTGCCGCCCCGGACTTCTTCGGCTGGCTGGAGCACACCCGCGCCGCCGCCGGCTGCACCCGCCCGATCCGCCTGACCGGCACCCTCACCGCCGTCGAGTCGGCCACCGGCCGGGTGCTTGGGGAGCGGCACACCGACGAACTGCCCGACCGGACGCTGTACAAAGCGTGCGGGAATCGACGTGCTGCCCAGTGCCCGGACTGCGCCTGGGTCTACGCCGGTGACGCCTTCCAGGTGGTCCGCTGCGGCCTGACCGGCGGCAAGACCATCCCCACCACAGTCAGCGCGCATCCGGTCGTCTTTGCGACCTTCACCGCACCGTCGTTCGGCCCCGTGCACCACCGGCACATCCCCCGGCACACCTGCGTCGACCGGCGGCGCTGCGACTGCCGACCTGCCCCCTGCCACGCCCGACGTCCCGCCGGCACCTGCCCACACGGGCAGCCCGCGGCCTGCTTCGCCCGCCACGACGCCGACGAACCGCAGCTCGGTCGGCCGTTGTGCTTGGACTGCTACGACCACGACCACCAGGTCGTCTGGAACGCCTTCTCCGGGGAGCTGTGGCGGCGCACCAAGCAGGCCATCGAACGCCATCTCACCGCCCTGTGCCGGCGACGCGGCATCGGTCACGTCCAGGTCGTCACCGGCTCCGGCAAGGTCCGCCGGGTGCCGCCGGTGCGGGTGTCCCACGGGAAGGTCGCCGAGATGCAGCGCCGGGGCGCGGTGCACTTCCACGTCCTGCTCCGCCTCGACGGCGTCGACCCGCACGACCGGCACGCCCTGGTCTCGCCGCCGGCCGGCATCACCGCCGACGACGTCGACGCCGCCGTGCATGCCGCCGCCCGGAAGATCATGGTCACCACCCCCTCGCACCCCGACCGGCCGCAGGGCTGGCTGGTCGCCTGGGGTGAGCAGGTCGACGTGCGCCGCATCGGCAGCAGCGACGGGGACGTGACCGACGGGAAGGTGGCCGCCTACCTGGCCAAGTACGCCACCAAGTCCACCGAGGTCACTGGCCACTGCTCCACCCGGCTCACCCCGGACACGGTCGACGCCTACAGCGACCCGGAAGGTGACCACCTGGCCCGGCTCATCGACGCCTGCTGGCGACTCGGCCGCCCCACCCACACCTCGACCAGCCGCACCGCCCCCCTACGGGCGAGCGTCAAGGCGACCTTGACAGCAAACCGAACCGCTACGCCGGGCTGCGCCGATGGGCGCACATGCTCGGCTACGGCGGCCACTTCCTCACCAAGGCCCGCCGCTACTCGGTCACCTTCGGCCTGCTCCGCGACACCCGCGCCGCCTACCGCCGCACCGAGCACACCGACACCGCCGACAGCGACGACACCGCCGGCACGGTCACCGTCGGCAGCCTGGCCTTCGTCGGCTCCGGCTGACTGACCGACGGGGACGCCCTGCTCGCCAACACCGCCGCCGCCCAACGCCGCGAACGCCAACGCATCGGCCGGGAAGAACTCGCCCACCAGGCGTGGTCGGGGGTGGCGGCGTGACCCGACCCCTCACCCCGCGCTGGTACTCGCCCGCCGAGGTCGCCGTGCTGCTCGGCTTCGGCCTGTCCAAGGTCAAAATGAAGATCGCCACCGGCGAGCTGCGCTCCATCAAGGACGGCAAGTACCGCCGCGTCCTGCCCGAGTGGGTCGACGAGTACGTCCGCGAGCAGGTTCAGCGGCAGGAGGCCGCCTGATGCCCGCCCGCACCCGTGCCAACGGCGAAGGCTCGATCTTCCCGTACCGCAACGGCTTCGCCGCGTACGTCTGGGTCACCAAGCCCGACGGGAAGCGGACCCGCAAGTACGTCTACGGCCAGACCCGGGAGGCCGTCCACGACAAGTGGATCAAGTTGCACCGGCAGGCCAAGGCCGGGCCGGTCGCCACCCGGGTGCCGACCCTCGGCGACTACCTGACCTACTGGCATCGGGAGGTCGTGCGCCCCAACCTCGCGCCGCTGACCTGCGCCACCTACGAGACGATCCTCCGGCTGTACGTGATCCCCGGCCTCGGTGGGAAGCGGCTCGACCGGCTCCAGGTGCGCGACGTGCAGACCTGGATCAACGAGGTGGCCCGCGCCTGCCAGTGCTGCGTCCAGGGCAAGGACGCCCGCCGCCCGGAACTCAGGCGGCGCTGCTGTGCGCTCGGCCGTTGCTGCGGTGACGTGCCGTCCGCCCGCACCGTCAAGGACGTCCGGGGTGTGCTGCGCTCGGCGCTCAACCACGCCGCCACCGAGGAACTGGTCACCCGCAACGCCGCCGCCCTGGTCAAGCTCCCACCGGTCCGCCGCCGCCGGGGCCGGGCGTGGACCAGCGACGAGGCCCGTCGGTTCCTGGAGTCCGCGCGGGCCGACCGCGATCCGTTGTACGCCGCGTACGTGCTGATCCTGGTGCTCGGCCTGCGCAAGGGTGAGGTGCTCGGCCTCACCGGGGACGCCGTGGACCTGGCGGCGGGGGAGCTGTCGATCGGCTGGCAGTTGCAGCGGGTCGGCGGCCAACTGCTGCACCGGGAGACCAAGACGCAGACCTCGGACGCCACCCTCCCGCTGCCGGACATCTGCGCGGCGGCACTCGACCTCCGCCAGCAGGCGAGGAAGGCCGACCGCGACGAGGCGGGCATCGCCTGGCAGGGCTCGCCGCTGCTGTTCACCACCCGCTACGGAACGCCCGTGGAGCCGCGCAACTTCAACCGTTCCTGGGACGCCCGCTGCGCCCGTGCCGGAGTTCGGAAGATCACTGTGCACGATGCCCGGCGTACCTGCGCGACCCTGCTCGTCGACCTGGACGTGCACCCGCGCGTCATCATGCAGGTGCTCCGGCACGCCGAGGTGTCGGTGACGATGGAGATCTATTCGCAGGCGTCCTCGGACGCCACCCGCGACGCGCTCAAGTGCCTGGGCGAGAGCCTGCGTTGACCGCTGCTGTACTTCACTGCTGTACAGAAGCACCAGAGGGCACATCAATGGATCGGATGTGCCCTCTGACCTCTGTCGGGGTGGCCGGATTCGAACCGACGACCTCTTCGTCCCGAATTACGTCCGGTCACCTGACGGACCTAGGGCTCCCGCCATACGTGCAGGTCACGCCGTTGGTATGCGTTGGTCTAGACGCGACGGTGACGGCGACTTTTCCTAGATCATCTCCCGGCTCTCTCCCCACTGGGCGGTCTCGCTGGCCGAGGCGAGGTGCACGCTTTCGAGGTCTGCGACCCGTCGTCCAGCCGCGGCCGGCACAGTCCGCTACCAGCTATTGAGTGCTTCCATGCCCCTCGACGGACACCGGCGAACAGGAGCGAATGAGACCGCAACTGAGACCACCTGGGGAGCTGCGGACTCACCGGACGAGCTCTTGCGCCGCATCGAGCTAGAACATACGTTCTATCCATGGGTCGCACCCGAGGGCCGCCAGCAACGCCGAGCGCGTGTCGCGTTTCCGCCCCCGTGGCGGGTTCCGCTATCCTCTGCTTCTAGATTTGGCCCCACGATCGAGGAGGCTGATCTATAAGACCTGGGAGGGTGCATGGCGTTGGTGAACCCCGCCGGAGACGGCGGCTACGAGGAGAGGTTGAAGAAGATCAGCCTCCCAGCTCCGCCCTTGCTGGAATCGCTGGGCGCGAGCAACCTCGCGCGACGGTCCTGCCACCCGGACGGAGCGCCTACGGCTCCGGGCTACTTCGCCTACAACGGCTTGGTGGCGAGCCTTACCGGAGGGCTCCGGGACTACGGATGGCGGCGGATCAACCTGAACGGCGTTCTCCCCCTCCTGATCCACGACGACCTGGAGCAGATTCTCGGCGTCTCTAGTGGCGATCCGATGACCGGCACGACGGGGCACCACCGGAAGCCGCGGAGCCGGTACCCCAAGGGGGAGCTGACTCGCCGTCTCCTGAGGAGCAACCAGCCCCCCGGCCAGGGAACACTCTTCGAGCCTCCGCCGGCCGAAGAGCCACCGGCGGAGTTCGACGGCTTCTCCTACTGGCTGTTCTTGGTCTACTTCGACAAGACCAACCTGGAGATCCGGGCTGAAGTATCCTTGCCAGAAAGTCAGAACGCCAAGGGTTACGTTTCGCATTGGTTCGATCGCATTCCGCTGCCGCCTTACGCGGTGGACGACCTTCCGGGTGACGACGACCCCAACGGTGGTTTCGGGCCGATCGACGTGCCCGTCGACCCTCGTTGATCATATGTCGCCCCTTGCACCAAGGGGGCAGAAAGAAAGCATGTTTACGCCTTCACGATTGACGTTAGCTCGCAAGAGAAGAGGGTTAACTGCGGTTGGGTTGGCCCGCCAAGCGGGGGTAACCGCCCAAAGCATCTCCAACTACGAGCGAGGTCGACAGCAGCCCTCGCCGGAGACGCTTGAGAGAATTGCCGAAGAACTTGGTTTCCCAGTCACATTTTTCGACCAGGGTGACATCGATGAAATTGATGTCGCCCTGGTCAGCTTTAGGGCTCGGTCGAAAATCACGGCGACCGCGCGGGATGCGGTTCTGAGTGCCGCGCGCTTGGCGCTAGAGCTGAATAGCATAATGGAAAGTCACTTCCGGCTACCATCGCCCGACATTCCAACCCTGGAGCGGCAAACACCAGAGCAGGCCGCCGAGCATGTTCGTGCACGTTGGGGAATTGGCGAAATCCATGCTGCTCCCAACATGGTGCATCTGCTTGAGGCGCATGGAGTTCGCGTCTTCTCGCTACCGCCAGAATATAGCGACGTTGACGCGTTCTCGATGTGGCGAAGGGGCATTCCATTCGTATTCTTGAACACTATGAAGACCGGCGAGCGGGGTCGCTTCGACGCGGCGCATGAGCTCGGCCACCTTGTGCTTCATGGTGCTAGTGACGATGCTGACTGGTCACGGGACTGCGAGCGCGAAGCGAACCTCTTTGCTTCAGCATTCTTAATGCCTCAGGCGAGCATGCGGAGCAGGATGCGAAGCAATCCGACCACCGACCAAATCATACGCGCCAAGAAATACTGGAGCGTCGCAGCGGCAGCGCTCGCCTACAGGCTGGGTGACCTAGGCATTCTTTCCGAGTGGTCGTTTCGGCGGGTAATCATCGAACTTGGTCGAATGGGCTATCGGAAGGGCGAACCTGCGGGCATACCGCGAGAAACCTCGCAGCTTTTGGAGAAAGTGTTTCGGGGCCTAAGAGGGAAAGGAATTTCTCCACACTCCCTCGCGCGGGACCTGCACACGACGCCAGCCGAGCTGACGAAGTATGTATTCGGCCTAGTGATGACAGCAGTTGAGGATCCAGCGCCACCGGCCAGCGCCCTTCTTCCAGTGACGACCGAGCAAGACAGACAGCCAAAATTGCGCCTTGTTTCGTCGAATGGTCGAATGGCCAACTAAACTGCGGGGTTGAGTCGCTGTTGCGACTCAACCCCGCATTGAAGCCGTTACAGACCCCTGCCCACTTCCCTTACCGCCCTGCGTTGGGTAGTCCGTCTAGCAGGACGTGGGCCAGCGTATTCATGCTCACTATCACTGCATCTGCTCCGGCGGCCCAAAAAGCCTCGCCCTTGTGTGGTCGGTTCGCGAAACCGATCACCGGCACTCCGGCTGCCCGCGCTGCTTCGATGTCCGAGAGCGAGTCTCCGATAAGCACACAGCGGCTGGCGGGCTGGCCGATGGCGCTTATGGCTTGCAGGATTGGTTCCGGGCTAGGTTTCATACGGTCTGGATCGGCGTAGGCTCGGCCGATTATCGGCGACACGTACTCGGCGAGCCGGTGGGCTGCCAGGTAGGCCGTCACCGAACCGGCCGAGTTGTTGCTAACAACCGCCACACTCATTCCAGCCTGCCGAGCAGCCCCGATGACTTCTCGTCCGTACGGCGTAGGTTCAGCAGTCTCGACGGCCCGGCGTTCGGCCGCGCAGAGCGCATCCTCTACTGCCCGAGTGACGTAGTCGTCTCCAGCCGCACCCGCGCGGCGTAGCACCTCAAGCGGGTCCGGCTCGCTGGCGAGGTCCGGCGGCACGTCGACACCGTGCCGCCGCAACACGTCGACCAGCTCGGCGGCAACCTGCGGTGCAGGGTAACCGGCGAAGATGCTGCACACAGGCCCGTCGAAGTCGAGCAACACCGCACCGACCCCGCCGAGCAGTCGGCCAAGGTCGGCGCTCATCCGTCGTACCGGTAGGCGATGGTCGACCACACCGAGTCGAACCATTGGCGGGAAGCCTCTACGAACTGCGTGCCGTCGGACGTGTCGTCATCAGTCACGGCGTAGTGAAAAAGGGGCACGTCCTTGCCCATCAAGTCATAGATCGCCATCGGCTCACCCTTGATCGTGACGGTGCGCTCGACGGCCGGGTAGAAGCCGAAGAAGACCTCTTCCCCGTTCAGCATGTAGAGCTTGAACAGGGGCGATGCACGATGCATCCGCACCTCTACCGCGGCTGATCGGACGAGACCGAGGTCGCCCAACTCGGCCACCTGGTCAATGATTCCGTCCGCCGCCCGGCGCGTGATGCGCTCGGCCCGCTCGCGCACCGCCGGATCATCCGCCTGCGTCTCGGCGCGCGCCGGCAGCGCCATGGGCGCAGCCATGTCGGAGATCAGCACCCGCACCGCGATCGTCTCCGGTGCGAGCCGGCCGACCCGCACCTTGTCGAGCGCTTCGGCGAGCGCGTCCCGCAGCGTCTCGCCCGAGAACCCAGCGAAGTCGATGGTCACGTGAGGGCGTTCAAACGCTGCTTCGATGTGCGGTCGCAACTCCACCGCCCGCTGCGTCTGCGCGCGCACGAACGCGCCACTCCCCTGCCTGGAAATGATCAGTCGCTCGGCACGTAGCAGCTCAAGCGCCCGCTTGACGGTCTCCCTGGCCACGCCGTACCGGGCAGCGAGATCGGGTTGCGACGGCAGCTTGTCGCCCGGGGCTAGCCGCCTCGTGAGGATCGCGGCCCGCAGCTTGTTCGCGATCTGCTGGGACGCCTGTTTTGGGTCGTCGGGGTCGAGTTCGCCAAGGAAGTCAAGGTTCTCGCTCACGAGGTCAGCCTAGCTCTGGCTAGCCAAGTTGAGGAAGTTCCGGCGCGACGCTTGACTTGGCTAGCCAGGACGCCCTAGCGTCATCCGTGTTCGCACCTGGCTAGCCAGGTCGGGCCAAGCTGGCGAATCTCGCAGCCGGCGGAGGCGGCTTTGGCTGCGCCGCTCGTGAATCTGTGGACCGCCGTGGCGCATGGCTCCACTTGAGAACTTCACAGAGGTCCGGGACGCAGGGAGATCCGTCTTCCTCATTGAGTCCCGATGCAACCGCGATCTAGGGGTGGCAAGCGAGCGTCAGCCGTTGACGTGTCCGGCTGCAAGACGTGTCCGCTTTAGGGGTTTGGCCCCTTGCTTGCCCAACCGAGGATCGCCCGGCGTGCCAGCACGGCACGCCTCTGTTGATCGCCCCGGGGCGCGGCCGACCTGGCCGCGCTCCGGCTGTTCTGTCTGACCTGAATTCGAGCTGGGGAGAGGTGAGCCGTCATGTCCGTGAGCATCGCCGCCGCCGTGCGGATTACGACCAAGAGCAACGCCGTCTGGCGTGACTGCCGCGTGTGCGGCTCCCTCGCTCCGCTGGCACCTGACCAGGACTGTTGCCGTTCGTACGGTCAGTCCGCCACCGCTCGCCGCCGTCCGGTGGCGGGTAAGCGTCGTTCCGGAAGGAACTCGAAGTGAGCTACGACCTTCACCCGGACCTGGAGGGTCCGAGCCTCGCCGACTTGGCCGTGATCGAGTCGGAGTGGCCGCTGATCGCGGCCGAGCTGGACGTGCTGGACGCCGAGATCACGCTGATCTACGCCGAGGACCACGGCGGCCCGACCGTGCTGGACTGGCGCAGGTTGCGCCGGGCTGAGGCGCGGGTGACCCGTGCCGCCGCCGACCTGGCGGGCCGTATCGCTGACTCGGGCCGCGCTGCCTGATGGCGCGCCGTTACCCGGTTTCCCGCCCCGCCGATGACCCGCGTTTCACGTTCGGCCTGGCGTTGGAGGTGGCTCGGGTGCTCGCCGAGCACGGTTATCCGCCGATGGCCGAGCCGTACGACGGGTGCGGTGCTGACCTGCTGGCGCTGCAAGACGCCCTGTTCGGCGTGATCTACGCCCCCGCTGTTTCCGACACCGACTGCCCTGGAGGTCACCCCTGATGAGTTCTCGTGTTTCTGGCCGTGGTTGGGCCTACTTCGGTGCGATTCTCGGCGGCGCGGTGTCGATCGCCGCGAACGTCGCGCACTCCTACGTTCCGCCGACCCCGCCGGAGGGCGGGCCGCCGGTGTCGGCGGATTGGACGCCGCAGGCCGGCGCGGTGGTCGGCGCGATCTTCTGGCCGGTGGCGCTGTTCGTCGCCGTGGAGATCCTGGCTCGGGTCGCCTGGCCGCAGGGTCGCCGCTGGTCGGCGCTGCGCTTCGGCGGTCTGGTGCCGGTGGCCACGGTCGCCGCGATCGTGTCGTACAAGCACCTGTCCGGGTTGCTCGCCTTCTACGGCGAGGACAGCCTGACCGCCACCATCGGCCCCCTCGCGGTCGACGGGTTGATGGTCATGGCGACCGGCGCGCTCCTGGCCACCGGCATCCGCGCCCACGCCGCCCCGGCCGCCGAGACGGCCCCCGCACCGGTGGCCGAGGTGGTGCCCGTGGCGGTGGCCGAGGTGATCAAACCGGCAAGCCCGGCCGTGCCGGAAACCACCCCCGCACCGGTGATCGAAGCGGCAAGCACCCCCGACCCGACCCCGGCCCCCGGGCCGGAGTTGGACGACCGCGCTCGCCGCGCCGCCGCCCGCAAGGCGTACCGGGACAGCGGCACCGCCGGCACGCCGCTGTCGGGTGCCGCCCTGGGCCGGCAGTTCGGCATGTCCGATCGGTGGGGCCGCGACCGGGTGAACGAGGTCCGCGCCGCCGCCGCCAAGACCGCCGCCCGCCGCACCACCTCCGCCGCGTCGGCCGAGCTGCCGGCCGCCGCCTGACCGGAAGGAAAAACGCCCCGTCATGGCATGGGAGGACCGCACCCCCGCCGAGAAAGCCGAGGCACGGCGCGCCGCCCGCGCGCGGGCCAAGACCGACGACAACCACACCTACGAGGTGGTGACCGGCAAGGGCACGCGACTGACCGCGAAGGGCATCAACTCGGCCCGCGTGCTTGCCGGCAAGGACGGCACCTACCGCCGCACGTAGCCCCGCCCGGCGGCACAGCCCCCTGGCCTGGAAACCACGCTGTGCCGCCGGCCCTACCCCTCAACCCGCATCAGGTCTTGGGAGGACCACCAGTATGTCTGATCGACAGTTACGCGAGCACCACGACCGGATCGTCGCCCGCAACCGGGCCGCCCGTGAGGCGCAGATGGCCGAGGCACAGCGCCACGCCGACGAGCGCAACCGCGACCGCGCCGCCCGCCAGGCCGCGCAGTCCCGCCCGCGCTGACCGCTTCCGCCGCCACCGGCTTCCGGCCGGTGGCGGTGGTGGCCGCCAGAGCGTCTGGACGGCCGGAAGGGAGCCACCAGTGTTCGCGTCGATCCGTCGTCGGCCGCCGGCCGCGTCCGCCGCCGTGCACGTTCTCAACCCGCGTAAGCCCGGCATGACCGGCCTGTGTGGGGTCGATCTGACCGGTGAGCCGGAACTTCCGTACGACACCACCGTGGTGACGTGCCCGGTCTGCGCCACGCGTAACCGCTGACCCACGCCCGGCGGCACGGCCCCTGGCCTGGCAAACCGTGCCGTGCCGCCGGCCCCCTACCGATCTTTCGACCGTTGGAGGAACCCCCATCATGACGTCCCCCCACGAAGACGACCGTTTCGATTGGCAGGCCGCGGAGTCCGACCTTGGTGAGGTGCTCGACCTCGACGCGGCGCGGCAACGCCGCGACAACCCGCCCGGCGGCCCGCCGCCTGCTGTGCAGGATCTACCGGTGCCCGCCCCCGCACCTGTCGGGGCCGGCGACGCGGGAGAAGTTTTCGAAGGTGACATCGTGGCCGCGCAGGTCACCGACGCGCCGCCGCCGGAGTTGAGGCAGTGGGCGTGGGCGGTGGGTTGGCGGCACAAGGCCCGCCGCCTGTGGGCCTACAAGTGGCGCTACCTGTGGAACACGATCGTCGTGCTCGGCGCGTGGAGTGTCCGCGCGTCCGGCTGGTGGTTCCGAGGTATCGCCCGCTCCGTCACGGACTTCTTCGGGTTCGTTGATGACCGTCAGGGCCTCGCGGTGGCCGATCAGACCGCCGGGAGCGTGGACGGCAAAGCCGACGTGGACGCGTGGTTGAAGGCCCGCGCGGAGCGGCACCGGGAGGTCAAGGACCGCCGCCGAGTGGTTCGCTCCCGCACGATCATGCCCCTAGCCGGTGTGGTCGCGTTGGTCGTGGTGCTGCTGTGGCTGGGCCGGGGTGACCTGATCCGGGGCAACGCCGGGCGGGCCGCGTTGATCGTGTGGGTGGGGTTGGGGTGCTGGCTGGTCTGGTACGGCCGCGCCCGCACGCAGCCGTTTTTCCCGCAGTTCCGAGAGCCCTCACCGTACCCGCCGGTCACCAACGACACCGTGACCGGCGCTTTGCTGGCCACCGGGATCACGCAGTTCCGGGACGTGGTGAAGGCCGGACACTCCCCGGTGGATGTGATCTTCCGGGACGACAGCGCGGGCGGGAAGATCGCCGAGACGCATCCGATTCCGGGTGTGACCACGCAAATGGTGATGGCCAAGTCCATTGTCATCGCCGGTGGGTTGAAGCGGCCCCCGGCGATGGTGCACCTGTCGCAGGCCCCCACGGGGGTTCCGGGGCATGTGGAGATCCTGGTGTTGGACATCGACCCCGGCACGTCCAAGCCGAAGCGGTTCGCCTACCTCGGCAAGCCGGTCACCGTCGGCGCGCCGTGCACGATCGGCTATGACCCGCGTAACCGGCCGGTGCGGTGGCCGCTGCCCGGGGCGAACGGCATCACCACCGGCACTCCCGGCTCCGGGAAGACCGCCTACCTGATCGGGCTGGGCTGCCTGGCCGCCGCTGATGTCGACGGCGCGCAGTTGGCGGTGTTCGACTTCAAGGGCATGGGCGACTACGCCGAGTTGGAGCCGGTGTGCTTCGCCTACGGCGCGGACGCCGACCCCACCGAAACCGCCCGCATGCTGGTCGGGTTCCTCACCGCGTTGAAGCGGGAGATCATCCGCCGCCGCCAGGTCCTCACGGACCTGAAGAAGGTGGGCTCTGACCTGCTGGACAACAACGCCGCCGCCCTCACGGACCGGCTGGCCCGGTCGAAGAAGCACACCATGCCGTGGATCCTCGTGATCATCGATGAGGTCCACGAAGGTCTCGGCGATCCGGTGTACGGCAAGGACATCGAGAAGTTGCTCATGGACCTGATGAAGATCGACCGGGCGTGCGGCATTCACGTCGAGATCGCCTCTCAGCGCACCGACACCGACTCGATCCCGTCCGGGATCAGCTCGTTGCCGATCGTGCGGGTGGCGTTTCACCAGAACGGCCACCAGGGCAACGACATGATCCTTGGCACCGGGGCCTACAAGCGGGGTGTTGACGCGACCGCGTTCCGCCGGGGCGCGGCCGGAAGCGCGGCCGATGACCGGGGATCGTGCTGGTTTATCGGCTCCGAGGGCGGTGAGCCGGTGCGGGTGCGCACCACGTTCGTTCTCCCGGATGTCAAGCGGATCGTCACGGCGGCCCTGGCCGGTCGGAAGAAGGCCGGCACGTTGATCGGCGCGGCGGCCGGGATCGTGGAGCAGCCCGACACCACCCCGGCGTTCAGCGCGCTCGATGACGTGCGGGCGGTGTTCCTCGGCGACGAGATCGCCCTGCACGGTGATGTGATCTTCCACCGGGTGGAGACCCGCCACCCCGGCCGGTGGAAGTCCCAAGCCGCGCTGACAGCCGCACTGAAGGCCGAAGCGCCCGGGTGGAAGTCCCCCACCGTCGACGTCGGACAGCTCCGCCCGGCCGACGCCCCCGTCGACGCGGGAATCGAGAAGACGCGTAAGGGCATCCGCCTCAGCCACCTTGAGGCCGCCATCACCGAGCGTGACAACAACAAGGGTCAGTAGCACCCCCGCCAGCCGGGCCGAAACCAGCCCGACCGGCACCCTGACGATCAAGAACGGGCCGCGAGGCCTCGCGGCATCACCCGCGAGGCCTCGCGGGTCCGCTAGGCCCCACCCTCGCCCCCTAACCGCAACCCCACCAGCCGACTCGCACCCTCGCGGCCGGTAGGTGCCACACACCCAAAAACAGCCCTGGAGGCCCTGATGAAGACCCCCACCCGCAACCCGCTATGGGCAATGTTCGTCCTGCTCACCGCTCTGCTCTGGCTCACCGCCCGCACCACCCCCGGCCTCACGTTGATCACTGTCGGTAGCCTCGCGGGCTACCTCGGACACCCGTGGTGGGGCCTCGCGGCCATCGCCGTGGGCGCGCTGATCTACGCCGAGCAGTGCTCCCGCACCCCCTACACGCCGTGCCTGCGATGCAAGGGAAGCGGGCACCACCGCACGCGCCGCGCCCGCCCGTGCCGCCCCTGCCGGGGCAAAGGCGTGCGCATGCGGTGGGGACGCGCCGTCATGAACGCCTACCGCCGCGCCACCTACACCACCCCCACCGCGCCCGCCGCCCGCCCGGCACGCCCGTTCACCCCGAACACCTACGCCGACGTGCTCCGAGAGTCCGCCGACGACACCGACCGGCGCTAACCCCATGGGCGTCTACCGCGATCCCACTCGACACACCGACTGGTGCGGACGCGACCACCGCTGCAACCTCGGCGAACACCGCTCCGACGAGATCGTGGTCGACGTCGCCGGCCGCTCCCGCGCCGTCCTCGTCAGAGTGCGCACCACCACCGGCCGCGAACACGCCGAGGTCCGCGTCCGCGTCGCGCTCGCCCCGTCCGAACTGGCCGCCCGCCGGCAACTGGTCGGGCTACTCGGCGACCTGCGCCACGCCGTCACTCGCGCCGCCATCGCGGCCCGCCCCTGTCCGAGGAGAACCACGTGAGCACCCTGCCCCGTCGTATCCAGCGTCGCCGCACCGCCGGATGGCGCATGCCCACCAACACCGTCTACGTCGGCCGACCGACCCGCTGGGGTAACCCGTTCGGCATCGACCACACCAGCGCGAGCAGAGCCGGAGCCGTGCGCCTGTTCCGGCTGTGGCTCGCCGCCCGGCCCGACCTGATCGCCGCCGCCCGCCGCGACCTCGCCGGCCGTGACCTCGCCTGCTGGTGCCCCCTGGACAAGCCTTGCCACGCCGACGTGCTCCTAGCCGTCGCCAACGAGGGGGCCACCGAATGACTCTCCGCGTGATCTCCTACGGCGGCGGAGTGCAATCGACCGCGCTGCTCGTTCTCGCCGCGCAGCGGCGGATCGACTTCCCCGTCTTCCTGTTCGCCAACGTCGGCGACGACTCCGAAGACCCCGCCACCCTGGCCTACCTGGAGCGGTACGCGAAGCCGTACGCGGCGCTGCACGGCATCCAGCTCCACGAACTGCACCGGATACGGCGTGACGGCACACGGGAGACGCTGTACGGCCGCCTGACCCGCGAGGGGTCGCGGTCGCTGCCGATCCCGGTACGGATGTCCAACGGTGCCCCCGGCACGAGATCGTGCACGGCCGACTTCAAAATCAAGGTCATCGGCCGATGGCTCAAAGCCCACGGCGCGAACGCCGAGCAACCGGCCACCGTCGGGGTGGGCATCAGCCTGGACGAGATCGAACGCGTCAACAACCGCCGATCCGAACCCTACGAACGCACCGTCTACCCGCTGCTCGACCACACGCCGCCGCTACGCCGACACGACTGCGCCCGCATCATCGCCGCCGCCGGCCTTCCGGTCCCGCCCAAGTCCGCGTGCTGGTTCTGCCCGTTCCGGCGGCCCTCGACGTGGGCGGAGACGCGCCGCGACCGCCCGGAGCTGTTCGCGCGGGCGTGCGCGCTGGAAAACCTGCTCAACGCGCGGCGCGGCGAGCTGGGCAAGGATCCCGTCTACCTCACCCGCTTCAACCGGCCGCTCGCCGCCGCGGTCGCCGTCGCGCAAGACATGCTGCCCGGCTTCGACACCGACGACGCGCTGTGTGACAACGGGGCGTGCTTCACGTGAGCGGCCTGAACGTGTTGTCACTGTTCACCGGCATCGGCGGGCTCGACCTGGGCTTGGAGCGCGCGGGAATGCGCGTGGTGGGTCAGGTCGAGATCGACCCGTTCTGCCGGTCCGTGTTGGCTCGACACTGGCCGGAGGTGCCCTGCCATGACGACGTTCGCACCGCCCCCACCTGGTGGACACAGCGGCCCCGTCCCGCTGTTCACGTGGTCGCCGGAGGATTCCCCTGCCAACCGTTCTCCACAGCCGGCCGCCGCCGTGGGGTCGCTGACGACCGGTGGGGATGGCCGTGGTTCCTCGACGTGGTTCGCGCGGTACGACCCCGATACGTGCTCGTGGAGAACGTCGCAGCTCTCCTTCGAGACGCTGACGCCTTCGGCTGGCTGCTCGGTGACCTGGCCGCGTCAGGGTTCGATGCGCAATGGTCGGTGCTATCCGCGTGCGCCGTGGGTGCACCACACGTGCGGGAACGCCTGTTCGTGGTGGCCCACCCCCACGGCGAGCATGGGCCGCTCCGGCTGGCCGATCCGCGCGAACCCCGAAGGCGGCACCGGACGGCGCATGCGCGCCTCGGTGACCGAGCGGGTGCGTGGATTCATCCAGTCGACGGGCTCATGGAGGCCGAGCGGCGAAGCCGTCGAATGGCTGATGGGCTTCCCGACCGGCTGGAGCCTGCCCGCGTCCGAGCCCTCGGCAACGCCGTCGTCCCCCACGTCGCGGAGGTCGTCGGCCGCCTGATCGTCACCCACCACCGGCAACACGCCGGCTGACCTCAAGACCAGATAGGCGCGCTTCGCGCGCTCACTTCTCCGGTGGCCAGCGCCCGCGCGGCGCTGGCCACCGCTCGCCTGTGCCTGGAAGGACTTCCCATGCCTGATGTGTCGTCGTTGCTGGCCGCCGCGCTCGCTTGCGCGGCGCGTGGCTGGCACGTGTTCCCGCTGCGTCCCGACCACCCGCACGCCGCCGAGGATGAGGCGAAGCGGCCCGCGTTCCCGAACCGGTGCACCGCCGAGCGGTGCGACCGCACCGACCCGCGCTGCCGTGCCGCGGGGCGTCATGTCGGGTGGGAGAAACGCGCCACCACCGACCCCGCCCGTATCCGCCGGGCGTGGTCGGCCCGCCCCTACGGCATCGGCATCGCGTGCGGGCCGTCCGCCCTCGTGGTGGTCGACCTCGACGTGCCCAAACACGCCGACGACACCCCACCAGCCGAGTGGGCGGGAGCGTGTGACGGCCTCGACGTGTTCGCCACCCTCGCCGCCCGCCACGGCACCCCGATCGATGCGTTCGACGGGTTCGGCCCCGACGCCCCGCCACGCGGCGGGATCGACGCCACGTACACCGTGGCCACGGCCAGCGGCGGCAGCCACCTCTACTACCAGCACCCCGAGGACGGGCCGGAGCTGCGCAACACCACCGGCCACCAGGGCGGCCTGGGGTGGAAGGTCGACACCCGCGCGCACGGCGGATACGTCGTGGCCGCCGGCTGCACCGTCAACACCCGCCCCTACGAGACGCTGCTGGACTGCGAGCCCGCGCCGCTGCCCGCATGGCTGACCGCGCTGCTCGCCCCGGCACCACGACCGGTCTACCAGCCGCGGGCGGTAGCGCTGCCACCGGACCGACGCGGCCGGTACGTGGCCGCGGCAATCCGCCGCCAAGTCGAGCACCTCACCGCCGCCGGTGAAGGCGAGCGCAACCACCTGCTGTTCGCCAGCGCCGTAGCCCTCGGGCAACTCGCCGCCGGAGGCGCGCTCACCGACGCCGACGTGTACGCCGTTCTGGAGCCCGCGGCGCTGTCGATCGGGCTGCCAGCGCGGGAGGTCGCGCACACCATCGCCAACGGGCTACGCGTCGGCGCACGCAGCCCCCGACACCTGAACAGCGTGGGGAGGGCCGCATGACCGAGCGGTTGCAGGTCGGATCCGGTCCCGAGACGATCCGGGCGCTCAAGGCCGCGTTGGTGGGTGGACTGCTGCCCGACACGTACGTGTCCGGCGGGTCCCTGGTGCACATGGAAGCCGTCTCCGGTGGCCTGCCCACCGCCGCCGATGAGGACTCCCCACTACCGGTGGCCGCCAGCACGATGAACCCCGCCGGGCTGGCCCTGTTGCTGGCCGAACACGCCTACGTCTACAAACTGCGCGCCCGCAAAGGCGACGGAGGCGACCCCGAAATGTACGAAGAGGAAGTCACCCCACAGCGAGAGATCCTGTCCGCCGTGCTGGCCGGCAAAACCTGGCCCGGAGTGCCCGCGCTACGCGGAATCATCGGCGCTCCCGTGCTGCGCCGCGACGGCACCCTGTTGCAAACCCCCGGCTACGACCCGGCGACCGGCTTCTACCTCGCCGCGAAGGTTGCGCTGCCGCCCGTGCCGGACGAGCCCACCGCGGAGCAGGTGGCCGAGGCCCGACGATTCCTGCTCGGCCGGTTCCTGCGCGACTTCCCCTGGGCCGGCATCGCGGACCGGGCCAATTACGTGGCGCTGCTGGCCACACCGATCCTGCGGCACTTCACCCGCTGCCTGACACCGTTCGCGCTCATCGACGCCACCATGCCCTCATCCGGGAAAACGATCCTCACCGCCGGCCCGGGCATGCTCTACGGACAGCGCGTCATGCCGTGGTCGTACTCCGACGACGAACTACGCAAGTCCATCACGGCCGTGCTGGCAGAACAGGTCGGCGTCGTCATCTGGGACAACCTCGCCGAGGGCACCGTCATCGACTCCGCGGTGCTCGCGCAGCTCATCACCAACGGCGTGTGGTCCGACCGGCAGCTCGGCGTATCCCGCAATATCGCCACCGTCAACGACCGGCTATGGATGGCCACCGGCAACAACCTCCAAGTCGGCGGAGACATGGCCTCCCGCACCGTGCGCGTGCGCCTCGACCCGAACATGCCCCGCCCAGAGCTACGCGACCAATCTGGATTCGGCATTCCACACCTCGACCAATGGATCACCGTCCCGACAAACCAGCTCACAGTGCTGTGGCACCTACTCGTGCTGGTGCTCGACTGGACCCGCCAGGGAGCACCCCGCGTAGCCGGACTATCGATGCGGCAGTTCACGCCGTGGGCGCAAGCACTCGGCGGATTCCTCGCCCACCACGGCATCGACGGCTTCCTCACCAACGCCGCCGACATCCGAGACATCGACGAAGACGAAACGCGCTGGCGCGCGTTCCTCACCACCTGGCACGACCGCCACGGCGGTCGAGCACTCACCGCCGCCGAGCTGCGCAAAGACGGCGAGCCCATGCACTTGGGCAGCGACGAGCACGACCCGTGGGACGGACAGTTCATCACCACCACCGCCGGCCGACTGCCCAACCCGCTGCAACTCGGCCGGCTACTCACCGGACAAGCCGGACGGTGGCGCGGCGAACACGTCGTTCGCGCCGGTCGCCACGAACGCGGCAACCGCGCCGTGTTCTGGGTCGAGCGCCACGAGGGGTAAAACCCGCTGAACCCATCTCGGCATCTCGGCAACTCGGCACAACCAGCCCTTGAACAGGGAAAACACACTGCCGAGATCCTGCCGATCGGAAAACTTCGATCTCGGCAACTCGGCAGCCCTTCTGCCGAGATCACCACCGTTTGCCGAGATCTTGAAAACCCGCCTTCAAGATCTCGGCAAGCGTTTGCGCAGGTCAACGGCACCTTTGCCGAGATGCCGAGATGCCGAGATGGGTTCAGCCCTCCCACACCACGCGCCGGCTACCCGCCGCCGACCCCTCCACCCCGGCCCGCTGAGAGCGTCTGCGCCAGCCCCGCGCATCGCCTACACCAGCAGGTCCGAGATCTTGCCTCTACGGCGCTCTCAGCGACCCGCCAAACGCACCGCTGCCGCAAGCCCTCCCGAACCCACCGCGCGAACCCTGCCCATGGACGGAAAAGCCGCCAGCGCGCGAATCAGGCCGCACGGCACCCCCGCTCAATCGAATTGACCTCGACGCCCCACTTCGCGACCACGAGGAGGCTCGCCCGTGAAGCCGGACACCCCTAAGCTTTACCGAGACAAGCCAGGTTCCCCCGGCATGCTTTACCGCCCCGCCGAAGTCGCCAAAATCCTTCGCTGTTCGGAGTGGTGGGTAAAGGAGCAGGCCCGGAAGGATCGAATTCCTTATAGCTGGATCGGGGGAAGCTACCGGTTCACTGACGGGCATATTGCCGAGATCGTTCGGCTGTTCGAACGCCGACCCGCTGTCGATCCGCCATTGGACTACGCAGCTTCCACCCCACGCCGCAGCCGATCAGGCGGCACTGATTCGGCGGTCCAACTCAAGGCGCGACCGCCCCGCCGGGCGCGCCGTGTGGCCGGACAAGCACCCCTTGCTGCCTAGAAATTCTGTTTCCGGTGCCGCTCGGCCTTATGTCGGGCGGCACCGTCCTGTGAGAAGGAGACTGGTTTGGGATACGCCGAGAATCGCGGAGATTACTGGCGCGGCCGGTACAAAACAAAGTCCGGCAAGTACGGCACCGTCAGTGACGCGACCGGCGGAACTGTCCGCTTCCGCACCAAGCGTGAGGCTGAACGCGCTGCCAACGACGAGGAGGCCAAGGTGCGCGCCGGCAGCCTTCGCGACCCTGCGGCGAGCCGGATTACCTTCGCGCAGTACGTCAGCGCGTGGTATGCCGCGCAGGACCTGGCCGCGTCGACGTTGCAGAACTACAGGCGGCACATCGAGGAACATCTGCTGCCCGCGTTCGAGCACGCGGCGATTGCTGGCATGACAGCCACGGAAGTAGCTGCCTGGGAAAAGAAAGAAAGGGCGCTCGGCTATGCCGAGTCGAGCATCAAGACGTGGCGCGCCACCCTTCACCTCATTCTTGCTGACGCTGTAGAAGAGGGACTACGCGACTCCAATCCCGCCACCCGACGCCGTGGGCGAGGTAAACGCGCTGGACGCTCACGCAATCGCGGCCCGGAGAAGGCCGTTACGGACCCGCTTGGCATCTTGCTACTTGCCGAGCGTGCCGCGCTCTTGTCCGGTCGCGACGACGAATTCACGGCCGTTGTGCTCAAGGGCTACACGGGAATTCGGTGGGGCGAACTGGTCGGGCTGGAGACGCAGTACGTGCGCTCGACCGGCCTGAGAGTGGAGTGGCAGCTATATGAACTTGACACCGGCGAACTTCACCGCTGCCCGCCCAAGGATGATTCTCACCGTACGATCGATCTGCCGCCGTGGTTATTCGGGCTGGTGTCCGACCACATCGCGAGCACGGAACCTAAGCCGTGCTCTTGCCACGGACTGAAATACGTCTTTGGCGGCTATCGGGCCGCCAATGGGGCGGCACAACGACCAGGGCCGAAGCTTGTCGACGTTGCCCGCCGCGCGGGCGTGTCGACCGGTACCGCCTCTGCGGCCATGAATCATTCAGAGGTCGTGCGGGAGGCGACGCGCGTCAAGGTTCTGGCTGCGGCCGAAGACCTCGGATACGTCCGTGGCGCTGGATCGTCGGGGGAGTTGGCAGCTCATTGGCGGCGCAACAGCTTTGCTACGTGGCTTTTCCATCCGTCGGCCACTGGTTGGTATCCGAAGAAGGCCCCTCAGGAGGCGCGACCGGTGCCGCTGATGGCTGACCCATGGCCAGGCGTGCCCGCACGTGGCCGGAACGCTGCCGCACGTGCTGATTCGTGTTGGCTGCCGATCGCGCCCGGTCTGACGCCGCATGGACTTCGGCATACCCACAAGACGGTCATGGTCGGCGCGGGCGTTCCTTCGAAGCTGATGGATGATCGGATGGGGCATGAGGATGGCTCGGTGCAGGCTCGCTATTCGCACGTCACGCAGGACATGCGGCAGCGGCTCGTGGTCGCGCTTACTGACCTGTGGGAAGCGTCGCTTGCGGCACGCCGGGAGATGTCGCCCGGCTCGCCCGTGGGCGCGCTAGTACGGCAGCCGTACTTCGTGATCATGGCTGGAGTTCGAGGGTGAGGCGGCGGGCGTAGTGGGCTTGTTTGG
>NZ_JBNCKT010000085.1:8938-25387 GCF_049841675.1 Micromonospora sp. DT4 | reverse complement strand
AGCGCGAAGCCGCCCGACGCATCAACGCCGAACGACTTCTCACTGCGTAGCCGTCCAGTTACCCGACAGTCTCTAACACAACGCAGAGAAGGCCCTCCAGCATCGCGCTGGGGGGCCAGTCACTCATGCCAGCAGGCTATCGGACCGGGCAGGCCCCGATTGCGCAGTTCTCGTCGATGCCGTCCGGCGCCAGGGTCACCTTGGACATGCGGTACTGGCCCTCGGGCACGTTGGCCGTGAAGCTGACCACTGCCGGTGGAGACGGGGACCGGGCTGACCCGACGTCCCGTCGACGACCTGACCGCACCGACGGCGGCGATCACCTGCGACTGCTGATCCGGCAGCCCGGCCCACCCGGACCGGGCGTGGGTTCAGCCGGCGGATTCGTCGCTGCGCTTCTCGCCCCGTCGGCGCAGCATGCCGAGGCCGGGAATGCCGGCCACGGCGAGCTTGAGGTCACGGGTGACGTCCAGCAAATCGTGCAGGTCGGGCCCGACCCGGTCCAGCGTCGCGAGGATCGGCAGGATGTCGGCGGTCAGGTGCTCCTTGAGCTTGGGCAGCTCGTCGATCAGGTGGATCGCCGCCATGATCTCCTCGTGGCTCAACTCCTCCACGAACCTGCCGGCCATCGGTGCGGCCCGCCGCAGCGCCGGCTCGTACGCCGCCAGCAGTTCCGCCGCCGTGGCCGCGGCCCGCGCGGCCGTGTCCACGGTGACCGCGGCGTTGCCGGCCACCGCGTCGGCCTCGGCGACCACCGTGCCCGCGACACGGGCGACCTTCTCGGCCTCGTTGACCACCACGGCGGCGGCCGTCGCCACCTCGGTGGCCGTGTCGATGGCGGTGGTCGCGGCGGCGCTGATCACCGCCACCTCACGGACCGCCGCCTCGGCGTCGGTGAGCACCTCATCGGTCCGGTCCAGGGTCGTCTCGATCCGATCCACCAGGCCGTTGATCCTGGCCAGCAGCGCCTCCACCCCGTCCAGCACCGCGAACGCGCGGGCGGGCACGGCGGCGAACGAGGCGGCCGAGCCGAGTGCCTGGTCGAGGGCGGAGCGGGTCAGGCCGACCACCGCGGTGGGTGTGGGGAGGGGAAGCGCCATGGGGTCAAGTGTGCGTCGGCCCTGCCACAAGCGCTCGTTCGCGGCTGCTGGCGCGGCCCGGGCCGGGTGCTCGGCGGTAGGGTGCCGGCATGTCGGCCGCCCCGCCGCGCCACCCGCCGAGCACCCGGACCGCCATCCTGCTCGCCCTGCTCGCCCTGTTCGCGGTGGTCGCCGCCGCGCTCGGCACGGCGGTGCTGGTACGCGCCGACGCCGGCCTCGCCGCGTCGGGTGGTCATCGATGGTCCCCATGCTGTTCGACGGCGCGCTGCACGGCCCGGTAGATCTGCCCGAACCGTAGCGCGTCCGGCGTACGCAGGAGCAGGTGCTCCTGACCGTGGTGCTGCACCCACAGCTCGTGCACGTGGCTGCCGCGTTCGTAGGAGCGGTCCAGCCAGCCGAGGGGGATCTCCAGGAAGGGTGCCAGCGCCAGTGTCCCCACCGCGCAGGCGGCGAGGATGATCAACGCCAACTGCCAGTTGCCCCGGTCCTGCGCCGACCACGCCAGCGACACCACGCAGACCAGTGCCACGAGAGGTGGCAGCGACAGCAGCAGGACCAGCACACCGCGACCCAGCACCCGGCCGCGTACGGCGAGGGTCTTCGGCCCCCGTTGGTGCCAGACGAACGTCACGTCGGGCAGGGCGATCACCTGACCGCCCGCCCGGATCGACTCGGAGGTCACCTGCACCGCGTCGTCCCGGTAATAGAGGGTCATCACTAAGCCTAACCACCGGCAGGCAAACCCGCGCGGCTTGCGGCGGCTCGTGCTGCGCGAGATCTAGCGGCGGGTGGCGGGGCGGACGGGTTGGGTGTGCTCCATGGCGCGCTGTACCGCCCGGTAGATCTGCCCGAAGCGCAGCGCATCGCCGGTGCGCAGCAGCCGCACCGGCTGCCCCCGCCAGCGGGCCCAGATCTCCAGTTGGCGGCTGCCCCTGGCGTACGAACGGTCCAGGTGTTCGAAGAGGAAGTCGGCGACCGGGCCGACGGCCAGCCCGACCAGCACCGAGGCGCCCACGACCGCGATCGTCACGGTGGGTGAGCGGTGCAGCCAGATGGCCACGCCGATCCCGAGCACCGCCGCTACCAGCGGACCGGCGAGCGCGGCGGCGATCGCGCCCCGCCCGGCGAGCACCCGCCAGGAGCGGGTGCCGCGCCGGTGCCAGACCACGGTGATCTCGGCCAGCGAGTAGCTGCGGCCGTCGACCTGGACGGCGGTGGAGGTGACCCGAACCGATCTGTCGTCGTAGAAAGTGATCATGGCTGGACTCCCGCCCGCAGGGCTGACACCACAGTACTTACCCCAACGAGCCGGGTCGTAGGGTTGGCACGCGACTTCGGCGAGGAAGTGAGGGCAGCGTGGGCGAGTTCGTTCGGCTGGAGACCAGGGACGGCATCGGCACCATCCGGCTGGAGCGGCCGCCGATGAACGCGCTCAACACCCAGGTGCAGGAGGAGTTGCGCGCCGCCGCCACGGCGGCCACCGCCGATCCCGAGGTCCGCGCCGTCATCGTGTACGGCGGGGAGAAGGTCTTCGCCGCCGGGGCGGACATCAAGCAGATGGCCGACATGTCCTACGTGGACATGGCCGACCGGGCGGCGGCCCTGTCCAGCGCGCTCGGCGCGATCGCCCGTATTCCGAAGCCGGTGGTGGCCGCGATCACCGGGTACGCCCTCGGTGGCGGCTGTGAGCTGGCGCTGGCGTGTGACTGGCGGGTGGTCGCCGAGGACGCCAAGCTCGGCCAGCCGGAGATCAAGCTCGGCGTCATCCCCGGTGCGGGTGGTACCCAGCGGCTGGCCCGGCTGGTGGGTCCGGCGCGGGCGAAGGATCTGATCATGTCGGGGCGGATGGTGGACGCCCAGGAGGCGCTGCGGATCGGTCTGGCCGACCGGGTCGTACCGGCCGCGGAGGTGTACGAGGCGGCGGTCGCGCTCGTCACGCCGTACCTCAATGGGCCTGTGCAGGCCCTGCGCGCGGCGAAGCTGGCGGTCGACGGCGGCCTGGACATGGACCTGAACTCGGGCCTGGCCTGGGAGAGCCAGCTCTTCGCGGCGTTGTTCGCGACCGACGACCGGCGCGAGGGCATGACCGCGTTCGTCGAGAAGCGCAAGCCGGACTTCACCGGCCGCTGACGACGGGTCGACGGCGAACCGAGAACGGTTCACATCCTGCCTACCGGCCAGTAGCGTGTGACGTCGGCCAGGTTTGACGAGAAGGAGCGGCGATGACGGAGCGGATCGAAGGTCACGGCGGGGAACTGGCACTCGCGGCATTGCGGGCGCACGGGGTGCGTGAGATGTTCACCCTCTCCGGTGGCCACGTCTTTCCGCTCTACGACGCCGCCCACAAGACCGACTTTCCGCTCTACGACGTCCGGCACGAGCAGTCGGCGGTCTTCGCGGCCGAGGCGGTGGCGAAGCTCCAGCGCCGCCCCGGCCTCGCCGTCCTCACGGCCGGCCCGGGCGTCACCAACGGCATCTCCGGAATGACCAGTGCGTTCTTCAACGCGTCCCCGGTGCTGGTGCTCGGTGGTCGCGCGCCCGCGTTCCGCTGGGGCTCCGGCAGCCTTCAGGAGATGGACCACCTGCCGCTGGTCGCCCCGGTCACCAAGCACGCCGAGACGGTGTTCAGCATCGACGACATCCCGCGTGCGGTGGGCGCCGCCCTCACCGCCGCGCTCACCCCGCACCGCGGCCCGGCCTTCCTCGACTTCCCGCTGGAGACGGTCTTCTCGGTCGCCGAGACCGACCTGCCCGCCCCGTCCGGCGTCGACGCCGTCGAGCCGGACCCGGACGAGGTCAGCCGGGCCGCCACACTGATCGCCAGCGCGCAGCGGCCCGTCATCATCGCCGGCTCGGACGTCTACGCCGGCGACGCGGTGCCGGCGCTGCGCGAAGCCGCCGAGGCATTGCAGGTGCCGGTCTTCACCAACGGGATGGGCCGCGGCTCGCTGCCGCCGGAGCACCCGCTCGCCTTCGCCAAGGCCCGCCGCGCCGCGCTCTCCGGGGCCGACGTCGTCGTGGTGGTCGGTACGCCGCTGGACTTCCGGCTCAGCTTCGGCGACTTCGGCGACGCCAAGGTCGTGCACATCGTCGACGCGCCCAGCCAGCGCGCCATGCACGTGCAGCCGGCCGTGGCCCCCGCCGGAGACCTGCGGCTGATTCTCTCCGCGCTGGCCGATCACGCCGGTGACCGGGCCGACCACACCGACTGGATCGCGGACCTGCGGATCGCCGAGGACGCGGCGAAGGCCCGGGACGCCGGCGAGATGGCCGCCGAGACCGACCCGATCCGGCCGGCCCGGATCTACGGCGAGCTGCGCCGCGTGCTCGCCCCGGACGCGATCACCATCGGTGACGGCGGTGACTTCGTCTCGTACGCCGGGCGCTACCTGGAGCCGTCGCAGCCCGGCACCTGGCTGGACCCGGGCCCGTACGGCTGCCTGGGCACCGGCATGGGCTATGCGATGGGCGCGCGGGTCAGCCACCCGGACCGGCAGATCTGCGTACTGATGGGCGACGGCGCGGCCGGCTTCTCGCTGATGGACGTCGAGTCGCTGGTCCGCCAGAAGCTGCCGGTGGTGATCGTCGTCGGCAACAACGGCATCTGGGGGTTGGAGAAGCACCCGATGCGGGCCATGTACGGCTACGACGTCGCCGCCGACCTCCAACCGGAGCTGCGCTACGACACGGTGGTCAGCGCGCTCGGCGGCGCGGGGGAGACGGTCGCGAAGGCCGCCGACCTTGCGCCGGCGCTGCAACGGGCGTTCGACTCCGGAGTGCCGTACCTGGTCAACGTGCTCACCGACCCGACCGACGCGTACCCCCGCTCGTCGAACCTGGCCTGAGTCGTGCCGGCAGCCGCCGTCGCCCGCGCGGGGCGACGGCGGTGTGCTCACACCTCCGGCCGGTCGCCCTCACGGGGTGGCTCACCGTCGCGGCGGCGCAGGTCGTCCTCACGCCGCCGCAGGTCCTCCTCCCAGCGGCGGAAGAGTTCCGTGTCCTGCTGCTTGGCGCGGTCCTGCATCGAGCGGAGGAACTCCGGGTCGTCGTCGGGAGCGAGTGGACGGCGTGGCCGCCGCTCGGCGGTGCCCATGCCACTCGGCCACACCGGTCGGCTCGCGGTGCCGGGCTCGCGCCCGGCGACGAACCAGGCGATCGACCCGACCAGGGGGAAGAACAGGATGATCAGCACCCAGGCGATCCGGGGCAGGGCGCGGATCTGACCCTCCTCGGCGGACAGGCAACTGATCAGCGCGCAGACGGCGAGGACGATCTGCGCCAGGAAGAGGAGAACGTACAGCCGGGCCATGCACCCATCATGGCGTACGGTGTCCCGTCAGCGCAGTCCGCGAACCGTCAGCAGTACGCCGAGCGAACCGCCAGCAGCACGCCGAGCAGGGCGAGCCCGACGGTGCCCAGCGCGACCAGCGGTAACGTCCGGCCGCCGGTGCGGGCCACGCCGACGCCGGTGGCGCGCGGCCAGCAGAGCACGAGCAGGCCGCCCCAGACCAGCACGGCAGCGCCGACGACCAGCGCACCGAACGGGCCGCCGTTCGACGCCAGCCGGACGGCCAGCGCGGTCACCACGGTCAGCGTCAGCAGGGTGCGTCGCCAGGCCAGCCGGGTTCGCTCCGGCTGCAGCCCCGGGTCGCGTCCGGCGCTCACCGTTCCCCGATCGCCCGGGCCAGGACCGCGAGTACCAGCAGGACGGCCCCCGCGCCCACGGCGAGGGCGAGGACGGCGGGGAAGCGGGAGGCGGGCAGTTCCTGACCGAGCCGGATGGCCCGTTCGGTACGCGCCCAGTGGTCGACCGCCCGGATCGCGACGGTGCCGCCGAGCAGCAGCAGCGCGACCGCGATGACCTCCCGCAGGTGGCTCATCGGCAGCGGCGGCAGGAACTGTGCGGCGGCCAGCCCGCCGCCGACCAGCGCGAGGCTGGTACGCAGCCAGGCGAGGAAGGTCCGCTCGTTGGCGAGGGAGAATCGGTAGTCCGGTGTCTCACCGACGGCGCGCGCCTCCGCCGGGTCGAACCATCGCCTGATCGCTTCCCACACGCTGGGAGATTATCCGCTTCCCTCACGCCTTAGCCTGGTTCGGTGACTGATCTTGATGTGGACACCCTGCGCGCCGCCTACGACAACCAGCTCCGCCCGGAGATTCCCGACCCGGTGCCGGCCGGCGTGACCGTCGAGCGGGACGGCCCGCTCGTGCGGATCACTGGGCTCGACGCCGGCGGCTTCCTCACCTACCGCGACCTGGGTGGGCTGACCGGCGACGCGCTGGACGAGCTGATCGCCCGGCAGGTGGCGTTGTTCCGCGAGCGCGGACAGTCGGTGGAGTGGAAGCTCAACGAGCACGACGAGCCGGCCGACCTGGCGGACCGGCTGCGCGCCGCCGGCTTCGTGCCGGAGGACCGGGAGACCGTCGTGGTCGGTCCGGTCGCGCCGCTGGCCGCCGCGCTGCCGGTCGTCCCCGAGGGGGTACGCCTGCGTGAGGTGACCGCCCGGGAGGACCTGGAGCGGATCGCCGCCATGGAGGAGGAGGTCTGGCGGGAGGACCGCTCGCACCTGGTGTGGGGCCTGGCCAAGGAGATCGACGCCGACCCGAATTCGATCACGGTGGTGGTGGCCGAGGCGGACGGGACGGTGGTCAGTGCCGGCTGGGTGCGGTTCCCGGCGAACACCGGCTTCGCCACCCTCTGGGGTGGCTCGACCCTGTCGCAGTGGCGGCGCAAGGGCATCTACCGGGCGCTGGTCAACTACCGGGCGCGGCTGGCCGAACAGCGGGGTCGGACGCTCATGCAGGTCGACTGCTCCGAGGACAGCCGGCCGATCCTCCAGCGCCTCGGCCTCGTACCCGTCACCACCACCACCCCGTACGTCTACACTCCGTGATCATGGAGCAGCGGTTGACGGACGAGGAGCGCCTGACCCTCAAGACGGGCGCCTTCGGCGCGGTCTTTCTGGTCTCGAACGCCGACCCGGGGATGCTGGGCGTGATCCGGGAGAGCGTGGCCGCCTCCGGCGCGCTGGCCGACGCGAGCGGCGTGGTCAAGGAGGCGCTGACCACCGGCCCGCTGCCCCGCCTGCCCCGGGACTCCCAGTTGGAGATCGAGTCGGTGGTGCTGCCGGCGCTCGGCCGGGCGGTGCGGATCCTGCGGGAAAAGTCGCCGGCCGACGTCGAGGCGTACCGGTCGGTGGTGTTGACCGCCGCCGACCGGGTGGCCCGCGCGCACGACGGGGTGGCCCCGGCCGAGGCCGCGGTCATCGACCAGATCCGGGGTGCGCTGGCCGAGCCGGTCTGATCACGCCGCGCCCCGCTTTTGGTGGATCGGCGGGGTGAGCCGCTGCGCCGTGGTGGTCTGGTGACCTGTGTCACTCTACGTGCCCGGCGATAACCTACTGGCAGGTAACATTGCGGGCGTGGGCAACTGCACAGCAGCCCGCGGTTGACCGGGCGTCGACCGACACGCGAGGCTGCGGCCCAGACCGGGCGAGCCAATCGCAACACCACACAGGAGGGTCGTCGAAGCGCGATGAACATCGTCGTACTCGTCAAGCAGGTGCCTGATTCGGGCGCGGACCGCAACCTGCGCAATGACGACAACACCATCGACCGCGGTTCGGCGAACAACGTGATCAACGAGATGGACGAGTACGCCATCGAGGAGGCGCTGAAGATCAAGGAGGCGCACGGCGGCGAGGTCACCATCCTGACCATGGGTCCGGACCGGGCGACCGAGTCGATCCGCAAGGCGCTCTCCATGGGCCCGGACAAGGCCGTCCACGTCGTGGACGACGCCCTGCACGGCTCCTGCGCGGTGGCCACCTCGAAGGTGCTCGCCGCCGCCCTCGGTCAGCTCAACGCCGACCTGGTGATCTGCGGCGCCGAGTCCACCGACGGCCGCGTCCAGGTCATGCCGCACATGATCGCCGAGCGGCTCGGCGTCGCGGCGCTCACCGGCGCACGCAAGCTCACCGTCGACGGCGCGACGCTGACCGCCGAGCGGCAGACCGAGGAGGGCTACGAGGTCGTCACGGCCACCACGCCGGCCGTGGTCTCCGTGTGGGACACCATCAACGAGCCGCGCTACCCCTCCTTCAAGGGCATCATGGCCGCCAAGAAGAAGCCGGTGCAGACGTTCTCCCTGGCCGACCTCGGCGTCGCCCCGACCGAGGTGGGCTTCGACGGCGCGACCAGTGCCGTCGTCGAGCACACCAAGCGCCCGCCGCGCTCCGGCGGCGCCAAGATCACCGATGAGGGCGAGGGCGGCGTCAAGCTGGTCGAGTTCCTCGCCACCGAGAAGTTCGTGTGAGAGGGGCTGAAGACATGTCCGAGGTTCTCGTCGTCGTCGAAGCCACCAGGGAATTCGACGTCAAGAAGGTCACCCTCGAGATGCTCACCCTCGCGCGTGAGCTGGGCACCCCGAGCGCGGTGGTGCTCGGTGGCCCCGGCGCTGCCGAGGCGCTGAGCGCCAAGCTGGGCGAGTACGGCGCGGAGAAGATCTACGCCGCCGAGAGTGACGACATCGACGGCCACCTGGTGGCCCCCAAGGCGACCGTGCTGGCCGAGCTGGTCCAGCGGGTGCAGCCGGCCGCCGTGCTGCTGGCCTCCGCCCAGGAGGGCAAGGAGATCGCCGCCCGGCTCGCCGTCAAGCTCGACAACGGCATCCTGACCGACGTGGTGGGCCTGGACGCCGACGGCACCGCCACCCAGGTCGCCTTCGCCGGCTCCACCATCGTCAAGTCCAAGGTCACCAAGGGCCTGCCGCTGGTCACCGTCCGACCCAACTCGGTCACCCCCGCCCCGGCGGCGGCCACCCCGGCGATCGAGCAGCTCACCGTGTCGGTCACCGACACCGACAAGCTGGCCAGGATCGTCGAGCGGGTCGCCGAGCAGAAGGGCTCCCGCCCCGAGCTGACCGAGGCCGGCGTGGTCGTCTCCGGCGGCCGTGGGGTCGGCAACGCAGACAACTTCAAGCTGGTCGAGGAGTTGGCCGACCTGCTCGGCGGCGCCGTCGGCGCGTCCCGGGCGGCCGTCGACTCCGGCTTCTACCCGCACCAGTTCCAGGTGGGTCAGACCGGCAAGACGGTCTCCCCGCAGCTCTACGTGGCGCTCGGCATATCCGGGGCCATCCAGCACCGGGCCGGCATGCAGACCTCGAAGACGATCGTCGCCGTCAACAAGGACGGCGAGGCGCCGATCTTCGAGCTGGCCGACTTCGGCGTGGTGGGCGACCTGTTCAAGATCGTCCCGCAGGCCGCCGAGGAGATCCGCAAGCGCAAGTGAGCGTGTGACGAGAGAGTGGCCGCCCGGGAACGGGCGGCCACTCTCCTCGTGGGAGCTGATCGGCGGGCCGGGGAGCTGAGCCGGCCCGCCGATCAGCCCGTCAGGGTGCCCCTCAACAGGCTGTCGCCGGAGTGGCGGGTGTTGTTGTCGTACTGCCTGGCGGACACCGTCGACCACCGAGTAGCTCCTGAGGTCGACATTCGGGGGTAGCGGCAGCAGCGCGTCCGCGTCGCCACCGAGGGTGCCGATCGAGAACATCTCCATGGTCGTCGGGTTGATGAGCCAGACCTCGTAGTACCCCGGCACGCGCGGGAGATTCGCCACATGCAGATGTAGTTGGCCGCCCTGCAGGACCCGCGCGTCGCCCTGGGCCGACTTCGGCGTCGAGCCGAACGCCGCCAGCGGCGCGCTGGCCAGCACCGACGGCGTTTTGGTCGGCTCCGGTTCGGTTGGCCGCAGCACCGAGATCGTGCCCACGACACCGATCGCCGCCGCCACGACGGCGGTCACCGCCGTGGCTGCCCAGCGGGACCAGCCCCGACCCCGGCCGGGCCGGCGCGTCGGGTCCAGCCGGGTGACCGTCGACTGGACCAGGGCGACACCCTGACCGCGACCGCGACCGCGACCGCGACCGCGACCGCGACCGCGACCGCGACCGCGACCGCGACCGGCAGTGACGGCAAGGCCCGGCGGTACCGGGTCGTCGCCCGGGAGGAGTACGCCAAGACCAAGATCCCGTTGGACCGGTACTTCGCCCGGCACGGCAAGCCGCGGCTGACCCTGATCACCTGCGGTGGGCCGTTCGACGCCAAGGCACGCACGTACCGCGACAACATCGTCGTCACGGCGGTGCCCGCCTGACCGGGTGCTCGACGACGTGCCGGGGCGGGGGCTCCCGCCCCGGCACGTCGCGCGGAGTCCACTCCGCCCTCCGGTCTTCGCGCAGTCGGCCGTACGCTGAAGGGTGATGGCTTACCTGGATCACGCGGCTACCACTCCCATGCTCGACGAGGCACTGGAGGCGTACGTCGCCACCGCCCGCGAGGTCGGCAACGCGTCCTCCCTGCACGCGGCCGGTCGTCGTGCCCGTCGTCGGGTCGAGGAGTCGCGCGAGCGGGTGGCCGCGGTGCTGGGCGCCCGGCCGTCCGAAGTGATCTTCACCGGTGGTGGCACGGAGAGCGACAACCTGGCGGTCAAGGGCATCTTCTGGGCCCGTCGGGCCGCCGGCCCCGACCGTCGACGGGTGATCTCCAGTGCCGTCGAGCACCACGCCGTGCTCGACTCGGTCGACTGGCTGGTCGAGCACGAGAACGCCGAGGTCGGCTGGCTGCCGGTGGACTCCACTGGCCGGCTCGACCCGGAGGACCTGCGCGCCGAACTCGGCGCGCACGCCGACCAGGTGGCCGTGGTCACCGCGATGTGGGCCAACAACGAGGTCGGTACGGTGCAGCCGGTGGCCGAACTGGCCGCCGTCGCTGCCGAGCACGGAGTGCCGTTCCACACCGACGCCATCCAGGCCGTTGGCCAGGTGCCGGTCGACTTCGCCGCCAGCGGAGCCTCCGCGCTGACCGTCACCGGTCACAAGTTGGGCGGCCCGATCGGGGTGGGCGCCCTGCTGCTCGCCCGGGACGTGGCCGCCGTACCGCTGCTGCACGGCGGCGGCCAGGAGCGCGACGTCCGCTCCGGCACGCTGGACACCGCCGGCATCGTCGCCTTCGCGGTCGCCGTCGAGACGGCGGTCAAGGGCCAGCAGGAGTACGCGGCCCGGGTGGCCGCCCTGCGCGACGACCTGATCGAGCGGGTCCGCCGGGCGGTGCCCGAGGTGATCTACAACGGTGACCCGACCGACCGGCTCCCCGGCAATGCGCACTTCTCCTTCCCGGGCTGCGAGGGCGACGCCCTGCTGCTCCTGCTCGACGCCCACGGCATCGCCTGCTCGACGGGTTCGGCCTGCTCGGCCGGAGTCGCCCAGCCGTCGCACGTGCTGCTGGCGATGGGCGCCGACGACGACCGCGCCCGTTCCTCGCTGCGTTTCACCCTCGGCCACACCAGCACCCAGGCCGAGATCGACGCCCTCGTCGCGGCCCTCCCGGCGGCGGTGGAACGAGCCCGCCGCGCCGCCGCCCCCCGAACCCCCCGCTAACCACCCACCCCCCACCCCCCACCCCCACCCACCCCCCACCCCCCACCCCCCACCCCCACCCACCCCCCACCCCCCACCCCCACCCACCCCCCACCCCCCACCCACCCACCCACCCACCCACTCACCCCCGGGCCCTCCCGTCCCCGGCGTGGTCCCGGGCGTCTGTCCCCGTCGATCATGGGGTTGTTGCCCTGCCGACCGGCGTGTCGTGGCAATAAGTTCATGATCGACGCGCTGACCGGGCGGGGTGCCACACGGCGGAGCGCGGGGCGGGGGTGGGGGGTGGGGCGGGCTGGTGGATAGGGTTGGCGGGGGAGGGGGTTCGCTGGTGAGAGTTCTGGCGGCGATGTCGGGCGGGGTTGACTCGGCCGTGGCGGCGGCGCGTGCGGTGGCGGCCGGGCATAACGTGACCGGGGTGCACCTGGCGTTGGCGCGCAACCCGCAGACGTACCGGACCGGGGCGCGCGGTTGCTGCACCCTGGAGGACTCCCGGGATGCCCGTCGGGCGGCTGACGTGATCGGCATCCCCTTCTATGTGTGGGACATGGCGGACCGGTTCCACGAGGACGTCGTGGACGACTTTGTCGCCGAGTACGCCGCGGGTCGTACGCCGAACCCGTGCCTGCGCTGCAACGAGAAGATCAAGTTCGCGGCGGTGCTGGATCGGGCGGTGGCCCTGGGCTTCGACGCGGTGGTCACCGGTCACCACGCCCGGCTCGGCCCGGACGGGCTGCTGCGCCGCAGCGTCGACGTCGCCAAGGACCAGTCGTACGTGCTGGCGGTCCTCACCCGCGAGCAGCTGGACCGGTCGATGTTTCCGCTCGGCGACTCGACGAAGGCCCAGGTCCGCGCGGAGGCCGCCGAGCGTGGCCTGGCGGTGGCCGACAAGCCGGACTCCCACGACATCTGCTTCATCGCCGACGGCGACACCCGCGGCTTCCTCGCCGGCCGGCTCGGCGAGACGCCCGGCGACGTCGTCGACGCGAGCACCGGCGCGGTGGTCGGCAGCCACACCGGGGCTTACGCGTACACGGTGGGCCAGCGTCGCGGCCTGCACCTGGACCGGCCCGCCCCGGACGGTCGGCCGCGCTACGTGCTCTCCATCACGCCCAAGACCAACACGGTGACGGTCGGTCCGGCCGAGGCGCTGGAGGTCTCCCAGGTACGGGCGATCCGCCCGGTCTGGACCGGCGGGCCCCGCCCGGACGCGCCGGTGGAGTGCGAGGTGCAGCTACGCGCGCACGGCGAGGTGGTGCCGGCGACCGTCGACCTCGACGGTGACACGCTGCACGCCGAGCTGCGTCGACCGGTTCGCGGTGTCGCCGCCGGTCAGGCCGTGGTGGCGTACCGGCCGGACCCGGCCGGCGACATCGTCCTCGGCTCGGCCACCATCGCCGGCTGACCGCACGGCCTAAGCGCTCGCGGGATAGCCTTCGGCGGTGACAGATCAGGCGTGGCCCTGGCCGGCCGGCACGGCGACCGGCATCGGTTCGTTGCCCGGCACCGACATCGCCGAGGCCCAGCGGGTGGTCCTCGGTGAGCTTCCCGAGCTGCCGCACCTGCCCGAGCTGCCGGCGAGAGGCCCGGGGGCCGACCTGATCGGCCGCAGCGCCGGGCTGCTGGTCGAGCTGCCCGTCGAGCTGTACACCGGGCGGTGGCGGGTCGCCCCCCGTCCCGGCCGTGACCTGCGCCGGGCCCGGGACCTGATGGAACGCGATCTGGACCAGCTCGCCGAGCAGGCCGAGGGGTACACCGGCCCGATCAAGGTGCAGGCCAGCGGCCCGCTCACCCTCGTGGCCTCGCTGGAGCTGCCGATCGGCGGCCGGCTGCTGCGCGACCCCGGTGCCGTGCGCGATCTCACCGGCTCCCTCGCCGAGGGGCTGCGCGGGCACGTCGCGGCGGTCGCGCGACGGCTGCCCGGGGCATCGGTGGTCCTGCAACTGGACGAGCCGTCGCTGCCGACCGTGCTGGCCGGGCGGGTGCCGACCGAGAGCGGGCTGGGCGCGTACCGGGCGGTGGAGTCGGCCGACGCGGCAGCCCTGCTGCGTACGGTCGTCGACGCGGTGGGCGTACCCACGGTGGTGCACTGCTGCGCCCCGGACGTGCCGCTGGAGCTGATCCGTTCCACCGGGGCCGTCGCGGTCGCCCTCGACCTCGACCTGGTCACCGACCTGGACCCGCTGGGCGAGGCGATCGACGCCGGCCTCGGGCTGTTGGCCGGCGCCGCGCCGACCCGGCCGCCGTCGGCCGGTGGCGCACCGACCTCCGCGCAGATCGCCGATCGGGTACGCCAGATCTGGGACCGCCTCGGCTTTCCTCGTCGGCAGCTCGCCGAGCAGGTGGTCGTCACCCCGGCGTGTGGCCTGGCCGGCGCTACTCCGCAGTACGCCCGCGCGGTGCTCGCGGCCTGTCGGGATGCCGGCCGACGGTTCACCGAGGAGTGACGTTTTCCTGTCGTAGCCGCTGGGCAGGATGACGGTCATGATTGGACAGCTACGTTCAGTGGTGATCGACTGCCCCGACCCGCGGGCGTTGGCGGCGTTCTACTCCGAGCTGCTCGGCATCCCCCTGTTCGAGAGCGAGGGCGAGGCCGATGACGAGTGGGTGGTGCTGGGCGGTCCGCCCGGGCACCAGCCCCGCCTGGCGTTCCAGCGGGCGCTCAACCTGCGGCCGCCAACCTGGCCGGACCCGGAGCGCCCGCAGCAGTTCCACCTGGATGTGACGGTGGACGACGTCGAGAGCGCGGAGAAGGCGGCGCTCGCTCTCGGTGCTCGGCGGCTGCCCGGCGAGGGCGAGGGTTTCCGCGTCTACGCCGATCCGGCCGGCCACCCGTTCTGCCTCTGCTGGGACTGAGCATGGCGTGGATTGCGGCGGCCCGGCATCATGGCCGCCGTGATCCACTCCTCTCCGCTGCGCGCCTCCGGTTCGCTCTTCGGTCTCGCTTACGGCGACGCCCTGGGCAAGCCCACCGAGTTCCTGACCGTCGCCGAGATCGAGCGCCGCTACGGTCCGACCGGCCCGCGTGAGCTGACCGGCGACCCGGCGCTGGTCACGGACGACACGCAGATGGCGCTGGCGGTGGGCTGGGCGCTGCACGAGGCGCCTACGCTCACGCCGGAGGTGGTGGAGCCGCTGCTACGACGCCGCTTCGTGGCCTGGTCGGTCAGCCCGGACAACAACCGCGCCCCCGGGATGACCTGCCTGCGTGCCTGCGCCGACCTGGCCCGTGGCTTGCCCTGGCAGGAGGCGACGGTCGCGGGCTCGAAGGGCTGCGGCGCGAACATGCGGGTGACGCCGGTGGGGCTGCTCGACGTGGACCTCGACACGCTGGCCGGTCTGGCCCAGTTGCAGGCCGGGCTGACCCACGGCCACCCGACCGGGCTGGCCGCCAGTGAACTCACCGCGTACGCGGTCATCGCCCTGCGCGGGGGCGTCCCGCTGGCGGATCTTCCCGCGGTTCTCGCCGAGCGGGCGCGGTCCCAGCGCCGGGTCTACCACCGGGAGTGGCTGGGCGATCTCTGGCGACGGCCGGGGGTCGACACGCCGGAGGACTTCATCGTTCGCGGCTGGGACGAGTGCCTGGCGGCGCTGCGCCGGCTGACGACCGCCCTGCGCGAGCCGGACGACGGCGGCGACCCGTGCCGGGCCACCGGGGAGGGCTGGGTGGCCGAGGAGGCGCTGGCCACCGCGCTGTTCTGCGCCGTACGCCACGCCGACGACCCGGTCGCCGCGGTGGCCCGGGGTGCGACCACCGCCGGCGACTCCGACTCGATCGCCGCCCTGGCCGGCGCCTTCGTGGGCGCGGCCGTCGGCATGGCTGCCTGGCCGTCCGAGTGGGCCGAGCGCATCGAGTACGCCGACCAGCTCGCCACCCTCGGCGCGGCCTGGGACTGACCCACCGTGCCCAGGCGGGGTGGATCGATCGACCCGGGTTCCTGCACGTCGCGGTGTGCGGCGGGCGGACACACCGGGTTTCCGGAACCCGAGTGGATCATGACGTGGGGCCGGGTGGCCCGTGGTCCGTGGCCCGCTGTCAGCTGGTGGGCAGGTGGCGCAGGCTGCGGACCTTGCGCCACAGGTCGGCGTCGCAGCGTCCGGCGCGGTCGGCGAAGTCGGCCGAGCTGATCCGGATCGGCTCGGTCAGGCTGAGGTAGCTGTCGTGCTCGGCGTCGGCATCCCACTCCCGGGTGGGAATCCGCACGTGGTCGTCGCGGTCGCTCTTGTCCTGGCTGGTGATCTTCAGGACGTCGGCGCCCCGCGAGTCGACGCGGAGCACCAGGCAGGGCCGCACCTTCGAGCCGCTGCCGTCGACGTACGGCACGTCGGCCCACCAGATCTCGCCCGCTGCCGGAGTGTCGGCCGCCCGATCGGTCTCCCGGGAGCGGGTTGTACCGGCCGGCCGGTCGGTGCCACGCGGCCTCGGCGCCGCGGGTCGACGGCCGCCCACGCCGGTCGTGGCACCCCGGCCGGGGCGGTCGTTCGAGCGTCCGTCGTTCGAGCGTCCGCCTGTCCAGCGTCGGTCGGTCGAGCGTCGCGTGGCCGCCCGGTGCCGCCAGCTGTTCCACGCCCAACCGGCGGCCACCGCCAGCAGGATCGCCACCGCCCAGAGCAGCGCCTCGTTCATCGCCACCTCCGCGTCAGGGCGGCGCGCAGCCGCTTCGTGCGGCGATCCTCGCACGTCAGAGCCCCCACCGCCCGGCGACGACACCACCGCCCGCGCGACACGGCCGCCCGGCGATGGCAGCGCGGCCCTCTTCCCCGTCGGCGACGTCAAGATCCGCGACGTGGCCGGCCTGGGACTTCATGGCCGTGCGGCGACTGGCATGGCCGTGCGGCGACTGGCATGGCCGTGCGGCGACTGGCATGGCCGTGCGGCGACTGGCATGGCCGTGCGGCGACTGGCATGGCCGTGCGGCG
>NZ_JBNCKT010000085.1:0-8839 GCF_049841675.1 Micromonospora sp. DT4 | reverse complement strand
GACTGGCATGGCCGTCCGGCGACCGGCATGGCCGTCCGACGACGGCAGCGGGGGCCGCGCGACACGGCAGCCCGTCCGGGCTCGCGCGCATGATCGACTCCAGGTCGCCGCAATGGGGGTATCGGTAGGTCGGGTCGCCGTTGTCGCCGTGCAGCGGTGACGCCTGGCGCGGGCGCAGGTGTGCGGGTGCCGCCGGTGGCGGTGGCGCGGTTGCGGTGGCGGTGGCGCGGTGGCGGTGGGGTGGGCGGCGGTGGCGCGGGTGGGCGGCGGATTGTCACCCCGGACCGATACCGTGCCTTAGTAGCGTGATCAGGGAGGTCGCAGGCGTGTCCGAAGGTGGCGGGGTGTCCGAGGAGCAGATCGGTCAACAGGTCAGCCCGGCTCAGGAGGCGGCGGCCGGCGCGGAGCCGACGCCGCAGGCGCGGGAGCGGCACGCCACGCTGAGCGGCGAGCTGACCGAACATCAGTACCGCTACTACGTGCTCGACTCGCCGATCATCACCGACGCCGAGTTCGACAAGCAGTTGCGCGAGTTGAAGGCATTGGAGGAGGAGTTCCCGGCGCTGCGTACGCCGGATTCGCCGACGCAGCGGGTGGGCGGCACGTTCTCCACCGACTTCACCCCGGTCACGCACGCCGAGCGGATGCTCTCCCTCGACAACGCCTTCGCCGACGAGGAGTTGGCGGCCTGGGCCGAGCGGGTCGAGCGGGACGCCGGCGGGCCGGTGCCCTACCTGTGCGAGTTGAAGGTCGACGGTCTGGCGATCAACCTGACCTACGAGGCCGGTCGGCTGGTTCGGGCGGCCACCCGGGGTGACGGCCGCACCGGCGAGGACGTCACCGCCAACGTGCGCAGCATTCGGGACGTACCCGGCCAGCTCACCCCGTCCGCCGAGTTCCCGACGATCCCCGAGTTGCTGGAGGTCCGGGGCGAGATCTACTTCCCGATCGCCGGGTTCGCCGACCTCAACGCGGGTCTGGTGGAGCAGGGCAAGGTCCCGTTCGCCAACCCCCGCAACGCGGCCGCCGGCAGCCTGCGGCAGAAGGACCCACGGATCACTGCCTCCCGGCCACTGTGGCTGGTGGTGCACGGCATCGGGGCCCGTCGGGGCTTCCAGCCCACGGCCCAGTCCGAGTCGTACGCGGCGCTGAAGGCGTGGGGGCTGCCGACCAGTGACCGGTGGCGTGTCGTGCCGGACCTGTCCGGCGTGGCGGAGTACATCGCCTACTACGCCGAGCACCGGCACGACGTCGAGCACGAGATCGACGGTGTGGTGGTCAAGGTCGACCCGGTCTCCATCCAGGGTCGTCTGGGCTCGACCAGCCGGGCGCCACGCTGGGCGATCGCCTTCAAATATCCGCCCGAGGAGGTCACCACCAAGCTCCTCGACATCGACGTCAACGTGGGGCGTACCGGTCGGGTCACACCGTTCGCCGTTCTCGAGCCGGTGCGGGTGGCCGGCTCGACCGTCGCGCTCGCCACCCTGCACAACGCCCGCGAGGTGGAGCGCAAGGGCGTGCTGATCGGTGACACGGTGGTGCTGCGCAAGGCCGGCGACGTGATCCCCGAGGTGCTCGGCCCGGTGGTCGACCTGCGGCCCGCCGACGCCCGCCCGTTCGTCATGCCGACGAGCTGCCCGTCCTGCGGCACCCCGCTCGCGCCGTCCAAGGAGGGCGACGTCGACATTCGGTGCCCCAACACCCGCAGCTGCCCGACCCAGCTCCGCGAGCGGGTGTTCCACCTCGCCGGCCGTGGCGCGTTCGACATCGAGGTGCTCGGCTACAAGGGTGCGGCGGCGCTGCTGGACGCGGAGATCATCGCCGACGAGGGTGACCTCTTTCAGCTCGACGCCGACCAGCTGTCCCGGTCGCCGTTCTTCGTCAACAAGGACGGCAGCCTCGGCTCCAACGCGGTCAAGCTGCTCGACAACCTGGCCGTCGCCCGGGAACGCGACCTGTGGCGGGTGCTGGTGGCGCTCTCCATCCGGCACGTCGGCCCCACGGCCGCCCAGGCGCTGGCCCGGCACTTCCGCTCGATGGAGGCCATCGACGCCGCCAGCGAGGAGGAGTTGTCCTCGGTCGACGGGGTCGGGCCGACCATCGCGGCCAGCATCCGCGAGTGGTTCGCGGTGGACTGGCACCGCGAGGTGGTCCGCAAGTGGGCCGAGGCGGGCGTACGGATGGCCGAGGAGGCGGTCGACGAGGGTCCGCGTCCGCTGGAGGGGCTGACCGTCGTGGTCACCGGCACCCTCGCCAACTTCTCCCGGGACCAGGCCGCCGAGGCCGTGCAGACCAGGGGCGGCAAGGTCAGCGGGTCGGTCTCCAAGAAGACGAGCTTCGTGGTCGTGGGGGACAACCCGGGGTCCAAGGCCGACAAGGCGGCCAGCCTCAAGGTGCCGGTGCTCGACGAGGACGGTTTCCGGCTGCTGCTGGACGCGGGTCCGGACGCCGCGCGGGAGGTCGCCCGAGTCGAGGGCTGACGCCGCCACGCGCCGAGGTGGCCGCCGCGTATACCAACTTAATTACGACTACGACCGATTCGTGACTGTCATACCGGGAAACCCGGGGCCGAGGGCGTTTCATTGGGTCACGGCGTGCCCACCGACACGTCGACCGTTCCTCGGGAGGTGTGATGGAGGTCGCCGACCCGCGCAACTCCCTCCCACCTGGGCGGGCGGCGCCGTTCGCCACCTTCGTCGTCGGCATCCTCGTGGTGGCCGCGCTGACCGCCACGGGTCCACTCACGACGCTCCCCGGTGAGCTGTCCCGCCTGCCGGGGGCGTTCTGGACGATGGCCGTGCTCGCGTTGTTCTGCGACGCGCGACCGTTCGTCCCACCCGGGCGGCGGCAGACCTCGGCGGTGTTCCCGTCCACCTGCTTCACCTTCGCGATCCTGCTCGGTTGGGGGCTCGGCCCGGCGGTGGCGGTGCAGGCCGTCGGGGTGATCGTCTCCGGTTGGCGGATGGGCAACGCCGGGTGGCGGACCGCGTTCAACGTCGGCCAGTACGCCTGCGCGCTCGCCGCCGCGTACGGCGTCATCCGGCTCGGGCCGGGCGTCATCTTCTCCGGGGGACGACTGCACTGGACCGAGGTGGTCGCCGTCGGCGGCGCGACGCTGGCCTGGTTCGTGGTGAACTACGGTCTGGTGAGCTGGGCGGTACGGCTGCGCTTCGGTGACCGCTGGTGGCCCACCGTCCGCCAGGGCGTCGGTTTCGAACTGCTCTCCACCGGCTCGCTGCTGCTGCTCGCGCCGGTGCTGGTCGCCGCCGCCCGTCTCAGCGCGGCGCTGATCCCGCTGGTGCTGGTGCCGCTGTTCGCCGTGTACCGGATGGCCAGGTTGACCGTCGAGCAGCAGCACCTCGCCGCCGCCGACCCGCTGACCGGGCTACCGAACCGCAAGGCGCTGCTGGCCGAGGTGGCCGAGCAGGTCCACCTGCACTCCGAGCGGATCGCCCGGGGCGAGCCCGGCGGACATCTGGCGCTGCTGCTCATCGACCTGGACCGCTTCAAGAACGTCAACGACGCGCTCGGGCACGCGGTCGGCGACCGGCTGCTGGTCGAGGTCAGTGCCCGCCTCGCGGACGTGGAGCCCCGGCCGCAGATGATCGCCCGGCTGGGTGGGGACGAGTTCGCCATCGTGATGACCGGGCTGACCGATGTCAGCCAGGCGCGTGAGCTGGCCGATCGCGTGGTCGGGGCGTTGGCCGAGCCGGTGCCGTTGGACGGGCTGCCGCTCGACGTCGGAGGTTCCATCGGGATCGCCCTCTTTCCCGAGCACGGCGAGGACTTCGCCACCCTGATGCGGCACGCCGATGTGGCGATGTACGACGCCAAGCACCGCAACGACACGGTCGCCGTGTACGCCCCGGAGTCCGACCACAACTCGGCCGAGCGTCTCGGGCTCCTCGCCGACCTCCGCCGGGTGCTCGAGTCCGGCTCGTCCGCCAACGAGGCGAGCCACGCCGACGCGGCTGACCAGGCCGCCCAAGCCACCCACGCCGCACCAGCGACTCACGCCACACAAGCAGGCCACGCCGTACCCGTGAGCGACGCCGAGCCGGGTGGGTCGGAGCGGACGGCAGACGTACCCCTTGCGGTGGAGGCCGAGGTGCGCGGCGGTGACGGTGCCGCGCTGCCGGCCGGGGCCGCGCCGGTGATCGCCGCTGCGCCGCCGACCGGCGGGCGGTGGTGGGGTCGCCGTCGGCGCGCCGGCGGCGAGTCGGCGCACGCCGATGAGTTGATCAACCGGATCGCCACCGGCGCCGACCCGATTCGGGGCCGCAACAGCCGCGCGACGATTCCGGGCACCCGTCCGGGCCCGAGCCGGGACCGGCGTACCGGCGGTCACGGGCGGCGCTCGCCGAACGGCGGCGCGCTGCCGCCGGAGGGCGACCACCACCCGGGGGGCGACGGCGGGTCCGCTCCGGGCGAGCGGGTGATCGAGCCGACCCGGTGGGTACGCGACAGCGGCGAGCTGGTCGACGACGCCGGTGAGATCACCATGTACTACCAGCCGCAGATCGCCATCGCGACCGGCGAGGTGGTCGGTGTCGAGGCCCTGCTGCGCTGGAGGCACCCGCGTCGGGGCATGGTCGATCCGGAGGAGCTGATCCGGGTCGCCGAGCAGAGTGCGGTGATGCGGTTGCTCACCCGCCGGGTGGTGGACGACGTGGTGGAGCAGCTCGCCAAGTGGTCGGCGGCCGGCATCGGGCTGCGCGCGGCGCTCAACGTCAGTGTGCGCGACCTGCACACCGGTGAGATCGCCGACCAGATCGCCGACCGGCTGGCCCGCTACGGGGTGCCCGCCGAGCGGCTGCAACTGGAGATCACCGAGGGAGCGCTGATGGCCGATCCGCGCCGGGTGCTGGCCACCATCTCCCGGTTGCACCAGATCGGGGTGGCCATCGCGCTGGACGACTTCGGCACCGGGTACTCGTCGCTGCAACACCTGCGCCGGCTGCCGCTGTCCGAGGTGAAGGTGGACCGGTCGTTCGTGCTCGGCATGGCCGAGGACGCCGACGACGCGGCGATCGTCCGCTCGACGATCGAGCTGGCGGGCGCGCTGGGCCTGCGGGTGGTCGCCGAGGGCGTGGAGGACGAGCGGACCTGGCGGATGCTGTACGCGGCCGGCTGCGACGCGGCGCAGGGGTGGTTCTACGCCCGCCCGATGCCCGCCGAGGAGCTGGTCACCTGGCTGGCCCGCTACCGGCCGGTCCGCCCCAGCGGCGGTCCGGAGCCGGACGCCGGCCGCCGACTGACGCGCTGACCCACCCGAGCAGCCGGCGCAGGGGGCGGAACAATAGACTCGCTCCGGTCACCGCGCGTCACGCTACACCCGCCGCGCGGCCGGCACACCGCCCGACCAGCAGGACATCAGAAGGGGGCACGGATGGCCGCCATCTCCCGCGAGGAGGTCGCGCACCTGGCGCGCCTGTCGCGGCTCGCCGTCACCGAGGAGGAGCTGGACACGTTCGCCGGCCAGCTCGACGTGATCCTCCAGGCGGTCGCCCAGGTCGGCGAGGTCGCCGCCGCGGACATCCCGCCGACCTCGCACTCGGTGCCGCTGACCAACGTCTTCCGAGAGGACGTCGTCACGCCGTGCCTGACCCCGCAGGAGGCGCTGTCGGGCGCGCCGGACGCCGAGGACCAGCGGTTCCGCGTCCCCCGGATTCTGAGCGAGGACGTTGCGTCATGAGCGAGCGCCAGCGAGCGAATCAACAGTGCAGCGCTGTGGTGCCTCATGGCGTCGCGGAGCGAAGCGGAGTGACGGCATGAGCGATTTGACGAAGATGACCGCGACGGAGATCGCCGCCCTGGTCGCCGGCGGGGAGACCTCCGCCGTCGAGGTGACCCAGGCGCACCTGGACCGGATCGCCGCGGTCGACGACCGGGTGCACGCTTTCCTGCACGTGGACACCGACGGCGCGCTCGCCGCGGCCCGCGCCGTGGACGAGCGGCGCGCCGCCGGCGAGGTGCTGGGCCCCCTCGCGGGTGTGCCGGTCGCGGTGAAGGACGTGCTCGCCACCCGTGGCGTGCCGACCACCGTCGGCTCGAAGATCCTCGAAGGCTGGCGTCCGCCGTACGACGCGACGATCGTGCAGCGGCTGCGCGACGCCGGCACCGTGATGCTGGGCAAGACGAACATGGACGAGTTCGCCATGGGCTCCTCCACCGAGTACTCGGCGTACGGCCCGACGCACAACCCGTGGGACCTGAGCCGCATCCCGGGTGGCTCGGGTGGTGGCAGCGCCGCCGCGCTGGCCGCGTACGAGGCACCGCTGGCGATCGGCTCGGACACCGGTGGCTCGATCCGGCAGCCCGGCGCGGTCACCGGCACCGTCGGGGCGAAGCCCACCTACGGCGGCACCTCCCGGTACGGCCTGGTGGCGTTCTCCTCGTCGCTGGACACCCCCGGCCCGTGTGCCCGCAACGTCCTCGACGCGGCCCTGCTGCACCAGGTGATCGGCGGGCACGACCCGCGCGACTCGACGTCGATCCCGCAGCCCGTGCCGGACGTGGTGGCGGCGGCGAAGCTCGGCGCGACCGGTGACCTGACCGGCGTACGGCTCGGCATCGTCAGCGAGTTCGTCGGCGAGGGCGCCGAGGCGGGCGTGATGACCGCGTTCCGCGAGTCGGTGGACGCGCTGACCAAGATGGGCGCCGAGGTCGTGGAGGTCTCCTGCCCGACGTTCGCGTACGCGCTGCCGGCGTACTACCTGATCGCCCCGAGCGAGTGCTCCTCCAACCTGGCCCGGTTCGACGGCGTCCGGTTCGGCCTGCGGGTCGGCGACGACGGCAACCGGTCGCTGGAGGAGGTCATGTCGCTGACCCGCGAGGCCGGCTTCGGCCCCGAGGTGAAGCGCCGCATCATGATCGGCACGTACGCGCTGTCGTCGGGTTACTACGACGCGTACTACGGGCAGGCGCAGAAGGTTCGTACGCTGATCACGCGGGACTTCACGGCCGCGTTCGAGCGGGTCGACGCGTTGATCTCGCCGACCACCCCGTTCACGGCCTTCCCGATCGGCGCGCGTACCGCCGACCCGTACCAGATGTACCTGGCCGACCTGTTCACCATCCCGACCAACCTGTACGGCGGGCCGGGCATCTCGGTGCCGTGTGGTCTCTCCGAGGGGCTGCCCGTGGGCCTGCAGGTGATGGCCCCGACGATGGCCGACGACCGGATGTACCGGGTCGCGGCCGCGTTGGAGTCCGCGGTCGGCACGTTCACCCCACCGGCACTCTGAGGACGGGCGGGATGCTGACGCGAATCGAGATCGACGGGTTCAAGTCTTTCCGGGATTTCTCGCTGGATATCCCGCCCTTCCTTGTCATCATTGGACGAAATGCGGCAGGCAAGTCGAACTTGTTCGACGCCATCCAGTTCCTCGGCCGGCTGGCCGGCGACCGGGTTCTCGAAGCCGCCCAGTACATGCGCGGCGACATCGCGGACCTATTTCACAAACACACCGACGGTTCCTCGGTCGAGGTGATGTCGTTCGCTGTGGAAGTGTTGCTGGATAGGTCGGTCACCGACGCGTTTGGGGACACAGCCGATGTCAACCATTCGCGACTTCGCTACGAGCTGACGCTTGAGCTCAGGTCGACCGGCCACAGCGGGACTCAGCGGCCGTATGTTGTCCGTGAGGCGGTTCGGAGAATCCGGCGGGCGGACGACACCTGGCCTCGATTCGTCAGGGGTGTTTGATCCCTCGGCAGGGCTTTCGGCTTGACCGTTTTGTCCCCTGTGGTGTGGTGTGGGGATGCCGTCTGTCACGACGGTATGCCCGGGTCTCCGATGTCCGGGAGCGGCCCTCTCTGGCTCGCTGAGACGGTTGTTGCTGCTCAGGTGGGTGCGGGTAGGGCGTTCAGGCGTTGCCAGCAGAGGGTGAACGCGGTGGTCCAGGGCCAGGTTTCGGGGATTTTCAGGACGCGTTGCCGGGCGTGGCTGCTGAGGGTGGCGGGTAGATGCAGCAGCCGGTAACGCAGGGTTTCGGGTTCGGCGTTGACGAGGTCGGGTTGGTCGTGCAGGCCGAGCAGCCTGGTCCAGGCGGTGATGTCGGCGGCGATGTTGGCGGCGAGGACCCAGCCACGGTTGACGGTCCAGTCCTTTGAGGGCAGGTTGCGCAGGCCCATGGCCTTGTTGGTGCGCACTCTGTCTTCTACCGCGGCGTGACTTCTGTGCAGGGCGTCGAGCCATTGCGGGTGATGTGAGCCAGGAATGCCCCACATGCGGGTGATGTCGGTGGCGACGATGGCGTACCGCCAGCCGGTGGCGCGTTCCAGATCGGTCAGGTTCTTCTCGTGTCGTGCGGCGGGTTTGGTCCGGCGCACGGTCAGCCGCAGCCCGGGAAGCCATTTCTCGGCGCGGGTGTCGAGGCCGGTCAGTTCGGCGACCCCGGCGGTCGCGGTCGCTTCGCCGTTCTGGCGTAGCGAGTCGGTCCAGGCGTCGGCGGGCAGCGCGGCGATCGCGGTCTCGTCGGCGTCGGTGATGGTCCAGCCGACGGTGAACCGGACGGTGCGGAACGCGGTGTTCAACTGGTGGAGGTGTTCGAGGAAGTCGTGGGTGGCGCCGGCGCCGTCGACGCGGACCAGGATTTTCCGGCGGTAGCGGGCGGGGATCTGGTCGATCGCGTCGGCGAGGACCCGGATGTGGTCACTGACCGTGTTGGATCCGGCGTTGCCTTCGCGCAGCAGCATCGCGAGGGATTCGGCGGTGTTCGCGCACCATGCCCCGAGCGGGTGGAAACCGAACCCTTTCTTGAACGTCACCGCCGCGCCCTGTTTGTCCGAGTGCGCGGTGATCAAGGTGGCGTCCAGGTCGATGACGATCCACCCG
>NZ_JBNCKT010000084.1:0-25649 GCF_049841675.1 Micromonospora sp. DT4 | reverse complement strand
ACCATCGACATCGCCACCATCAAGATCTGGCTCCGCGACCTCGCCCGCGAAACCTGATCCACAAGACACGGCCTAGTGGCATCAGCCCGACGACGAGGCCACTACTTCCTGGTGACTTCCTGGTTCGAGCACGATCTTGCGCGGCACAGCGCAGCACAGCGCGGGACAGCGCGGGACAGCGCGGCACAGCACAGCGCAGCGCGGCACAGCACAGCACAGCGCGGCACGGCACGGCACGGCACCGGCACGGCACCGGCACGGCGCGGCACAGCGCGGCACGGCGCGGCACAGCGCGGCACGGCGCGGCACGGCACAACGCAGCACGGCACGGCACGGGGGGCAGCGCACTACGTGGCCGCGCAGGATGGTGCGGGACGGGCACGGACGACCGGCAGGTCGCGGCGAAGCGGGGCGGGCAGCCGGGGCGGGGCAGGCCGGACGGGGCAGGCCGGGCCAGGGAGACCAGGGCCGGGCGGGTGGGGATATGGCAACGCCCGCCGGCGGGTGGCCGACGGGCGTTGGGTGGAGAAGCTCCCCCGATTGGACTCGAACCAATAACCTGCCGGTTAACAGCCGGCTGCTCTGCCAATTGAGCTACAGGGGATCGTGCATCGCTTGAGAACCGGATCTCGCCGGCACCGTGCGACGGGGACAAGAGTACAGGACATCCCCCGGTGGTGGTCCAGTGGGTTCCACCCGCACCTGCCTTGATCCAGATTCCCAGGTCGAGACTGCGCCGCGATTCGCAATCGGGGCAAATCGCCATCCGGGCACAAGCAGGCTTGAGCGGAGAGCAGGATGGGTAGTTAGCTGCGGACAGAGGACGCAGGCGCGAATTGGTCGCGCCCGACGGGGCAACCCGACGGGGCAACCCGACGGGGCGACGGCGCGTCAGGTACGGAAGGAGCCGCCATGCGCGGAAAGATCATGTTTCTTGGCGGGCTGGCTGCAGGATTCGTCCTGGGCGCCCGTGCCGGCCGGGAGAAGTACGAAGAGCTCGTGGTCCGGGGCCGCAAGGTGCTCGACCACCCGACCGTGCAGGAGGCGGCCGGGGTCGCGCAGGCCCAGGCCAACCGGCTCTACAGCGAGGGCAAGGACAAGCTCGGCCAGACCAAGCTCGGCGAGAAGCTGGGTAACGGCAGCACCGGCAAGCAGGAGCTGACCGCCGCCGACGACGCGTTCGCCGGCACGCCCACCACCGTGGGCGCCAAGGCGGGCGGCAGCTCGGTCGGCACGACCTCCGGGTCGCCGTCGGCCACCACCCCCCGCACCAAGCCGTCCGGCTCGGGCACCAACGCAAGCACGCTCTGACCCACCCGCACGTCGACGGGCCGGCCGCCGCGAGGCGACCGGCCCGTGGTCTGTCCAGCCCGTAGTCTGGTCGGCCCGTGGTCTGTCCAGATCCGGCCGAGCGGCCGACCGAACCGTGGCCCGGCCCGGTGGTCGTCGGGCCGGGCGGTGGCTCGTCAGTCCTTGCTGCTGAACGCCGCGTCGAAGGCGGCGCTCGGCGCGTCGAAGGCGAGCCGGCGGACGAACTGCAGCGCCTCCGGGGCGCCGAGCAGGCGGTCCATTCCGGCGTCCTCCCACTCGACCGAGATCGGGCCGGTGTAGCCGATCGCGTTCAATGCCCGGAAGCAGTCCTCCCAGGGCACGTCGCCGTGGCCGGTGGAGACGAAGTCCCAGCCGCGGCGCAGGTCGGCCCAGGGCAGGTGCGAGGCGAGCCGGCCGCGTCGGCCATCGCCGGTACGCACCTTCGCGTCCTTGCAGTCGACGTGGTAGATCCGGTCGGCGAAGTCGAAAATGAAGTTCACCGGGTCCAGCTCCTGCCAGACGAAGTGCGACGGGTCCCAGTTCAGCCCGAACGCGGGCCGGTTGCCGATCGCCTCCAGCGTCCGCTTCGTCGTCCAGTAGTCGTACGCGATCTCGCTGGGGTGCACCTCGTGCGCGAACCGCACCCCCACCTCGTCGAAGACGTCGAGGATCGGGTTCCACCGGTCGGCGAAGTCCTGGTAGCCGCGCTCGATCATCGACGGCGGCACGGGCGGGAACATCGCCAGGGTGTGCCAGATCGACGAACCGGTGAAGCCGACGACGGTGTTCACTCCGAGCTTCGCCGCTGCCCGCGCGGTGTCCTTGATCTCCTCGGCGGCCCGCTGGCGGACGCCCTCGGGCTCCCCGTCACCCCAGATGCGGCCGGGCAGGATGTCCTGGTGCCGCTCGTCGATCGGGTGGTCGCAGACCGCCTGACCGACCAGGTGGTTGGAGATCGTGAAGACCTGGAGGTTGTGCTTCGCGAGGGTCTCCTTCTTACGCTCGACGTACGAGTCGTCGGCGAGCGCCTTGTCGACCTCGAAGTGGTCGCCCCAGCAGGCGATCTCCAGACCGTCGTAGCCCCACTCGGAGGCGAGCCGGCAGACCTCCTCGAACGGAAGGTCGGCCCACTGGCCGGTGAAGAGCGTGATGGGTCGCGCCATTGTCCTTCTCCCCTGATGTGATGGGGATTCCGTTGTGCGGACCGGGGCGAGGGTGACCGGTCAGACCGGTACGCGGGACCGAGGCGGATCGCCGGTGGGTGCCGAGCACACCTGGGCCCGGCGGGTTGCGCCTCCCACCGGGTCACCGGCCACCGTCACGGTCGCCGCCCCCACCCTATTTCCACCGAGCCCATCGCGAAAGCCCCGGAGTGTCACCCGGTCACTTCTTCGGGCGCCGGCAGGAACGCCCGGACGGTGAAACCGCCGTCGGGGTTCGGGCCGGCGCTCAGGATGCCGCCGACCCGCTCGACGCGGCGGCGGACCGCCAGCAGACCGTCACCGGCACGCGCAGCGCTTTCCACAGGTGGCGCGCCGTCGTCGCGTACCTCGATGGTGATGCCCTGGTCGTCGTAGCGTAGGCGGACCGCGGCCGCCGCGCCCGGCGCGTGCCGGCACGCGTCGGTCAGGGCCTCTTCGATGATCCGGTACGCCGCCACGTCCACCGCCTCGGGCAGCGGCCGGGGTGCCCCGGCCAGGCTCCAGCGCACGGGCCGACCTGCGACGAAGCCCTCCACCAGAGCGCCGAGGCGGTTCAGACTGGGTGGCGGCCCGGTCAACGGGTCGGGCTCGTCTTCCCGGCGCAGCGCGTCGTGCAGCCGGCGCCCCTGCGCTTGGACCATCCGGCGCCATCGCGCGTAACGCCCCATGCCGGTCAAGGTACTCCCAGCCGGCGCCGGGTCGGCGTGCCGCATCCGCACAACGGGCGGGACGCCGCCGGCGCGGCGGCGGTGAGGTACCGCCGCGCCGACAGCCTCGTCAGATGGTTCGCCGGGGCCGTCGGTCACGTCCGACGACCCCGGCGGATGCTGCTGTGGATCAGGGCAGGGTCCACTTCTGGTTGGCCGCGCCGTTGCAGGTCCAGAGGTGGACGATCGTGCTGTCCGCCGAGTTGTTGCCGGAGACGTCGAGGCACTTGCCCGAGGACGCGTTGCGCAGGCTGCCGTCGGACTGGGCCGCCCAGTTCTGCGCGCCGGTGCCGTTGCAGGTGTAGAGCTGGATCTTGGTGCCGTCGGCGGTCCCGCTGCCGCTGACGTCGAGGCACTTGCCGAGCGCCTTGATGGTCGAGTTCGGCGTCACGGTCCAGGTCTGCGCGGCACTGCCGTTGCAGGTGTAGATCTGGATCTGGGTGCCGTCGGCCGTGGCGCCGTTGCGGACGTCCAGGCACTTGCCGGCGAGGCCCTTGACCGGGCCGACCCCGTTGGTGCCACCGGTCCCCTTGACCAGGGTGAAGTCGTCCACGTCGAAGAGCCCGGTGCCGCTGCCGCTGAACGTCAGGTACAGGTTCTGGGTGCCGGAAGGGACGTTGGACAGGGCTGCGGTGACGTTGGCGTACGTGCTCCAACCGCCGGTGTTCGGCACCGTGACCGTGCCCAGCACCGGGCCGGTGGCCGAGCCGGTGCGGACCTGGATGGTGCCGCCCGTGCCGCCGGAGACGACCCGGGAGGTGAACGAGGTGACGCCGGTCAGGTCCACGCCGTTGTACGCGGCCCAGTCACCCGGGTCGACGTAGCCGAGCGTCTGCCCGCCGTTGGCGCCCGCCTTGGTGAACGCGCTGACGCCGTTGGCCGAGCTGAACGCCTCGGCCTGGATCGTGGTGTTGCCGGTCGGCGGGTTGCTGCCGCCCAGCTCCTTGATCCGGATGTTGCGGAAGTAGGCGTCGTCGCCCGTACCGTGGTTCTGGATGCCGATGTGTCCGGCCAGCGACCGTGCCGGATCGGTGTTGGTGAAGTCGTTGATCTTCACCCCGTTCAGGAAGATCTGTAGCCGCTCACCCTCGACCAGCAGCTCGTAGGTGTTCCACTCCCCCGGCGCGTTGAGCGCCGCGTCGCGGGCCGCGAGGTCCGCGGACTTGAAGGTGTAGACCGAGCCGGTGGTACGGTCCGCCGCGTCGGTGGCGTCGATCTGGATCTCGTAGCCGTTGTCCACGGCCGACCACGGGTCGCTCGACGGCGGGAAGCCGATGAAGATGCCCGAGTTGTCGTCGCCGGCCAGCTTCCAGTCCAGCTTCAGCGAGTAGTTCGTGAACTGCTTCGCGCTGTAACAGTACAGGCCCATGCCGCCCACCGAGGTGAGGGTGGCGTCGGAGTTGGTGAAGTTGCCCGGGCCGGCCTGCGACCAGCCGGTGGTGGAGCCGTTGTAGAGCGGGGTGTAGCCGGTCTCGGGACGGCAGTCGGCCTTGCTGCGGCCGGCCGCGTACCGGATGCCGCCGAGCAGGTGGTTGCGCAAGGCCGGCTCGGCGTACGAGGCCTGGGTGTGCCCGCCGCCGGTGTAGAAGGACCGGCCACCGCTGTAGCTCTTGCACCAGGAGTGCGGGTGGTCGGCGCCCATGCCGCCACCGGAGTACGACGACTCGTCCAGGGTGGCCAGCACGTGTGCGGTGGACCGGGCGTTGGTGCGGTAGTTGTACCACTCGTCGGTGCGGGTCCAGGTCTGCGGCAGGTGCCCGGTGGCCGCCTGCCCCCGGTCCTCCACCTTGACGTTGGCCTGCTGGATGGCCGGGTGCGAGGCGAACCACGCGCCGACCAGGTTGCCGTAGAACGGCCAGTCGTACTCGGTGTCGGCGGCGGCGTGCACGCCCACGTACCCGCGGCCCGAGCCGATGTACGACTCGAAGGCGGTCTGCTGGGTGGCGTTGAGCACGTCACCTGTGGTGTTGAGGAAGACGACCGCCTCGTACTGGGCGAGGTTGCCGGTGGTGAACGCGGCGGCGTCCTCGGTGGCGGTGACGGTGAAGTTGTTCGCGGCGCCCAGGTCACGGATGGTCTGGATGCCGACCGGGATCGCGTCGTGCCGGAAGCCGGCGGTCTTGGAGAAGACCAGCACGTCGTACGGGGTGTCGGCGGCGCTGGCCGGGGTGGGCGGGGTGGTGCAGGCGATGACGGCGAGGACGGCGGCGCTGAGGCCGACAACGGATCGCGGAAGTCTGCGCATGTCGCTCTCCTTCGGGACGGTGGGGAGGGGCTCCCGTGCGGTGGGAGCCCCTCCGCTCAGCTCAGGGCAGGGTCCACTTCTGGTTCGCGGCGGCGGCGCAGGTCCAGAGGTTCACCACGGTGCTGTCCGCGGAGTTGCTTCCGGAGACGTCCAGGCACTTGCCGGACGCCACGTTGCGCAGCGTGCCGTCGGCCTGCCCGGCCCAGTTCTGCGCCCCGGTGCCGTTGCAGGTGTAGAGCTGGATCTTGGTGCCGTCCGCGGTGCCGGCACCGGAGACGTCCAGGCACTTGCCCAACGACTTGATGGTGGAGTTCGGCGTGACCGCCCAGGTCTGCGCCGCGCTGCCGTTGCAGGTGTAGATCTGGATCTGCGTGCCGTCGGCGGTGGCGGCGTTGCGCACGTCCAGGCACTTGCCGCCCAGGCCCTTGATCGGGCCGGTTCCGCCGGTGGGGGCCGAGCCGGTGGTGAAGGTGAACGCGTCCAGGTCGTAGAGCGCGCCGGTGCCCGTACCCGCGAAGGTCAGGTAGAGCATGGTGGTGCCGGTCGGCGGGTTGGTGATCGCCCCCGTGACCGTGGTGAAGGTCTCCCAGCCGCCGGTCACCGGGACCGTGGCCGAGCCGAGCACCGTGCCGGTGGCCGAGCCGGCCCGCACCTGGAGGGTGCCGCCGGCACCCGCCGACGAGACCCGGGCGGTGAACGAGGTGACGTTGCCGAGCCGGTACGGCTGGAACGCGATCCAGTCGCCGTTGTTGATGTCGCCGACGGTCTTACCGCCCTCGGCCGGGGTCTTGCTGAACACGTTGATACCGGACGAGCTGCCGAAGAACTCGGCCTGGCGGTGGCGCGGCGGCAGGGTGTGCTGGGTGTGCGTGGTCAGACCACCGGCGTCGGTGTACTCGGCGTCGAAGATGGCGAAGATGTTCGCCGCGTCGTCGTGCTCCCCGTCGACCGGGATCGTGATCGAGCCGGAGCAGCCGGTCTTGGAGGTGATCTGGTGCCCGTGCTGGTCGTGCCCGAGCACGTAGGTCATCTTGACCTTGGTGCAGTCGACCGTGCCGTCCTCGGGGTCGGTCACCGTGATGCTGTACGGCACCGTGTCACCGAAGCTGAACAACTGCCCGTTGCCGGGGTTGTTGATGGTCACCGTGGGCGCGGTGTTGCCGACGTTGATCTGCACGCTGGCGCTGCCGGTGGCACCCTGCGGGTCCCGTACGGTCAGCGTCGCGGTGTAGGTGCCGTTGGTGCTGTAGGTCTTCGTCGGGTTCGCCGCCGTGGAGGTGGTGCCGTCGCCGAAGTTCCACGAGTAGGTCAACGCCCCGCCCTCGGGGTCGGACGACCCGGCCGAGGAGAACGTCACGCTCAGCGGGGCCGCGCCGGACGTCTTGTTGGCGCTCGCCGCGGCGCTGGGCGCCCGGTTGCCGCCGGCGACGTAGTCGAAGCGGTAGAGCGCCGAGTTGGCGTCACCGTTGAAGTAGCCGGTGCCGTAGTCGAGTACGTAGTAGGCGCCGTCCGGGCCGAAGGCCGAGTCCATCACCTGCTTGCCGACCCAGGGGAAGGTGTCGATGGTGCCCCGGGAGCCGTCGGAGTTGACGTGGATCGGCTTGATCCAGCCCCGGCCGAACTCGGTGGCGAAGAACTGCCCGTCGAACGACTGCGGGAACTTGGTGGTGGAGGTCGACGAGGCGTTGTAGCGGTAGACCGGGCCGCCCATCGGCGACTCGGAGCCGCCGCCGAACTCGGTCGGGGTGCCGGCGTCGCCGGCGTACCGGATCCACGCCGGCTGGGCGGGCGGCAGGGTGGTCAGGCCGGTGTTGCGGAACGAGTTGTTGGTCGGCCCGCCGGCGCAGTCGTACTTCGCCCCGCTGGCGTTGGTGGCGAAGTCCCACTCGTTGTACGTCTCGGTGGTGGTGTTGGTGCCGGTGCAGTACGGCCAGCCAAAGTTGCCCGGTGCCGCGACCCGGTTGAACTCCACCTGACCGGAGGGTCCCCGGGTGGAGCTGGTGGAGCCGGCGTCCGGCCCGTAGTCACCGACGTAGACGACCCGGTGTTCTTGTCCACGCTGATCCGGAACGGGTTGCGGAACCCCATCGCGTAGATCTCCGGCCGGGTCTTGGCCGTGCCGGGGGCGAACAGGTTGCCCGACGGGATGGAGTACGTCCCGTTGGCGTTCACCTTGATCCGCAGGATCTTGCCCCGCAGGTCGTTGGTGTTGCCGGCGCTGCGCTGCGCGTCGTACGCCGGGTTGCGGTTGGTCCGCTCGTCCAGCGGCGAGTAGCCGGCCGACTCGAACGGGTTGGTGTCGTCGCCGGTGGACAGGTAGAGGTTGCCGGCGGCGTCGAAGTCGATGTCGCCGCCGACGTGGCAGCACAGGCCGCGATCGGCTGGTACGTCGAGGACGTCGACCTTGCTGGCCTGGTTGACGGTGAAGTCGCTGTTGAGGGTGAACCGGGAGAGGCGGTTCACTCCCTGCCAGGCCGAGAAGTCGGTACCGGTCGCGGGCGCGTCACCGGCGGGGGTGGACAGCGGGGGCGCGTAGTAGAGGAAGATCTGCCGGTTGCTGGCGAAGTTCGGGTCGACGCCGACGCCCTGCAACCCCTCTTCGTCGTGGTTGTAGACCGACAGGGTGCCGATCACCGAGGTGGTGCCGTTCGCGTCGGTGCGGCGCAGGGTGCCGTTGCGGGCGGTGTGCAGGACCGAGCGGTCCGGCAGGACGGCCAGCGACATCGGCTCGCCCATGTCGGAGACGCCGCGGGCGAGTTCGACCTGCTGGAAGTCGGTGGCGTTGATCGTGTGCGCCTGGGCCGGTGTCGCGCTGGCGGTGAGGGTGACCGTGCCGGCCGCGGCCACGAGGAGCAGGGCCGATCCGGCGGAGAACCATCGTCGGGACCGTGAAGTGGGTGTGTCCTTCATGGACATGTGGGTTGTCCCTTCCTGACGAAGAGGCCAGGGCGGGGCGCGCGCCGTCGCGCCGGATGCCGTAGCGGGTGGTGGGGTCGATGGGTTACCGCGCCGCCGGTTAACCTCGACGAAACATTGCCGTGTTGGCCCCGACACTAAATTGCGCGTGTCGATGTGTCCATACATTCCGGTCGCCCGGCACGAACTTTCATCGATTTGGTCGAAAGTCGGCGGGTCAGGCGCGGCGGTCGATGGCCTGCGCGGCCAACGCGACAAGCGCGGTCCGGGCCTCCTCGCCCACCGTCGCGCTCCGCAACGCGGTCAGCGCGGCCTCGGTTCGTACCCGAATCATCTGCTCGATCCGGTCGCGCGCGCCGGTGGCCTGGATGATCTCGCGCAGGTCCGCCGCGCCGTCGGCGTCCAACGTGGGGTTGCCGAACAGCTCCCGCAGGCGCGCTGTCTGCGACCGGTCCGCGGCGCTGCGAGCCAGCGCCATCATCACCGTGGGCTTGCCCTCGCGCAGGTCGTCCAGGATCGACTTGCCGGTGACCGCCGGATCACCGAAGACACCCAACACGTCGTCACGGAGCTGGAACGCGTCCCCCAGCGGATCGCCGAACTCGCCGAGAGCGGCGATCAGCTCCGGGCCCGCGCCGGCCAGCGCCGCGCCGATCTGCAACGGTCGGGTGACCGTGTACCGGGCGGCCTTCATCCGTATCACGGTGAGCGCGCTGGCCACCGAACCGTCACCCACACCGGAGACCAGGTCCAGGTACTCCCCCGCGATCACCTCGGTACGCATCAGCGCGAACACGGCGTAACCCTGGTGCACCTGCTCGGTCTGCAGCCCGCACTCGTGGAACATCTGATCCGACCAGGCCGCGCAGAGGTCGCCGCAGAGCAGCGCGGTGTTGCGCCCGTACGCCTCGGGGTCACCGCGCCACGACGAGCGGGCGTGCAGGTCGGCGAAGAGCCGGTGCACGGACGGCTCGCCCCGGCGGCGGTCGCTGCCGTCCAGGATGTCGTCGTGGATCAGCGCGAACGCGTGGAACAGCTCCAACGCCGCCGCGGCCACCACGATCGGGGTGCCGTCGGCCGCCCCGGCGCCGCGCCAGCCCCAGTAGCAGAACAGCGGACGCAGCCGCTTCCCGCCGGCCAGCACGAATCGTTGCAGCGCGGTGAACACCCCACGCGGCGCGCCGTCGGGCCAGTCCGGGCCCTGCCGGTCGAGGAAGGCGGCCAGCTCCGCGTCGAAGCGCGCCCGCAGACCGCTGGTGTCGGTGGGCGCGACGGTGACGGTCACGTCCGCTCTCCCGGACCGTGCGCACCGGCGGCGCTTAACCCCGCCAGCTCCAGCAACAACCCCTTGACCTCGGTGGCCGCGATCCGGTCCCGGGCAGCGGACGGGTCGGAGCAGAGCAGCACCGGGGCGTCCGCCGGGTCGCTGGGCAGCCGCCCGTGCGAGCCGCGGATCGCCCCGGCGCCGGCGTCCAGGCCGACGGCACTCATCAGGTAACGCATGCCGAGCTTCTTGCGGGCCAACGCCACGCCGGCGCGAGCCTTGGCGGCCCCGGGGTTGGCCGGGTCGAAGAACAGCTCGGCCGGGTCGTACCCCGGCTTGCGGTGGATCTCGACCAGCCGGGCGAAGTCGGGCGCGCGGGCGTCGTCGAGCCAGTAGTAGTAGGTGAACCACGAGTCCGGCTCGGCCACCAGCACCAACTCACCGGCGCGTGGGTGGTCCAGTCCGTGCGCCGCCTTGCCGTCGGCGTCGAGCACCTCGGCCACGCCAGGCAGCCCCGCGCAGAGCTTCGCCACCGCCGGCACGTCGGCCGGGTCCTTGACGTAGACGTGCGCTACCTGGTGGTCGGCGACGGCGAACGCCTTGGACGTCCACGGGTCGAGGTACTCCATGTCGGCCTGGGTGTGCACCCGCAGCAGTCCCTCGGCGCGCAGCAGCCGGTTGACGTCGACCGGCCGGGACACGTCGGTGATGCCGTACTCCGAGAGCACCACCACGGTGGCGTCGCGGGCCCGGGCGGCGTCCAGCAGTGGCCCGAGGACGGCGTCCAGCTCGGCCGCCGCCGTGGCGGCCTGCGGCGACGAGGGGCCGTACCGTTGCAGGTCGTAGTCCAGGTGCGGGACGTAGACCAGGGTCAGGTCGGGTGACACGTCGGCCAGGATCTGCTCGGCGGCCTGGCAGATCCACTTCGACGACGGCAGCCCCGCTGTCGGCCCCCAGTAGGTGAACAGTGGGAAGGTGCCCAGCCGCCCGGTGAGCGCGTCGTGCAGCTCCGGCGGGTCGGTGTAGCAGTCCGGCTCCTTGCGGCCGTCGGCGTAGTACACCGGGCGGGGCGTGACGGTCCAGTTGACGTCCGCGCCCATGGCGTACCACCAGCAGACGTTGGCGACGGTGTAGCCCGGCTCGGCCCGGCGGGCAGCGTGCCAGAGCTTGTCCCCGCCGACCAGCGCGTTGTGCTGCCGCCACAACAGCACCTCGCCCAGGTCCCGGAAGTACCAACCGTTACCGACGATGCCGTGCCCGCTGGGCTGTTCGCCGGTGAGGAAGGTGGACTGCACCGAGCAGGTCACCGCGGGCAGCACCGTACCCAGCTCGGCCCGGAAGCCACCGTCGGCGACGCCGCGCAGTCGAGGCATGTGCTTCAGCAGTCGCGGGGTCAGCCCCACCACGTCGAGGACCAACAGTCGCCGGCTCATCGCGTCACCCCCATGCTCACGGTTCGGTCTGCGGTCAGCCCGAGGCCGACCAGTTCGTCGCGGGCGAAGGCCAGCTCGGCGGCGATGCCGGCGGCCAGCTCCGCGTCGGTGCCGGGCCGCCGGGCGGCCGGTAGAACCCCCCAGGTGTACGTCTCGACGTCCAGGTGGTCGCAACCGGCGACCGGCCCGTCGAAGAGCGCTCTCAGGGCCGCACGGAGCACCGGCAGGGTCGAGCCCAGCGGCTCCTCGGGCGGGGCGTGCAGGGGCACGTGGTAGTGCACCCGCCACGGGCCGGGAAGCTCCCGGTCCAGCGCCTCGTCGAGGTCGTCGGCGGCGTACGCCTCGTCGGCCGGGTCGGCCACGCCCGCGCAGCCGGCGCCGCGGGTCTGGTGCAGGAAGCGCGGCTCCACCCAGCGACGGAGCGCGTCGGCCCCGCCGGCCGGGTCGGCCGCCTCGACGGCGGCGGAGACCTGCACCTTCACCACCGGCAGCCCGGCCGCCCGCAGCCGGCCCAGGGCCGCCGCCGGCTCCTCCCACGCGCACGCCAGGTGCGCTAAGTCGAGGCAGACGCCGAGTCGGTCGGTGTCCATGCCGGACAGCAGCGCGGCGGCCTGCCCGGTGCTCTCCACCACGCAGCCGGGCTCCGGCTCGAACGCCACCCGTACCTCGCGGCCGGTGGCGCGCTGCACGGCGGCCAGGCCGGCGGAAAGCTCGTCGAGCCGGCGTCGGGCCGCGTCGGCCCGGTCGGCGTCCCAGGGCCGCCGCCAAGCCAGCGGCAGCGTGGAGATCGACCCCCGGGCCGCGTCGTCGGGCAGCAGGTCGGCGAGCACCCGGGCCAGATCCAGGGTGTACGTCAGCCGCTGCTCGGTGGTCCAGTCCGGGTGGTACACGTCCTGCTTCACCACGGGAGCCTGGAAGGCCGCGTACGGGAAGCCGTTGAGCGTGACCACCTCCAGACCCCGCGCGTCCAGCGCGGCGCGCAGCCGGCGGCGCAGCGTCGGGTCGGCGGCCAGCTCGGCGGCGACCGGGGCGGCCAGCCACAGGCCGAGCCCGAGCAGGTCGCTGCCGAGCGCCTGGCGCACCGGCACGGCGTAGGTGTCCAGTTGGGCGAGGATGCCGGCCAGGTCCTCGGCGGGGTGCACGTTGGTGCAGTAGCCGAGGTGGATGGTCCCGCCGCCGGCATGTCGTAGCCGCATCAGCTTCCCCCGCGCAGGATCGAGTTGCCGGTCTGCGGGTCCACGGCGGTGGGCTCCTCCAGGTCGCCGAGGTCGAGCCGCCCGGACTGCCCGTAGAACTCCACCGGGTTGCGCCACAGCACCTTGTCGACGTCGTCGTCGCTGAACCCGGCCTCGGCCATCGCCTCGCCGGTGGCCCGGGTCAGCAGCGGGTCGGAGCGCCCCCAGTCGGCGGCGGAGTTGACCAGCATCCGTTCCGTGCCGTACTCGCGCAGCAGCTCGACCATCCGCGACGGGGTCATCTTGGTGTCCGGGTAGATGGAGAAACCCAACCAGCAGCCGCTGTCCCGGACGAGCTTGACGGTCACCTCGTTGAGGTGGTCGACGACCACCCGACCGGCGTCGATGCCGGACTCGGCGACCACGGCGAGGGTGCGCTCGCAGCCGCGGGCCTTGTCCCGGTGCGGGGTGTGCACCAGCGCCGGCAGGTCGTACGCCACGGCGAGGGCGAGCTGCGCGGCGAACGCCTCGTCCTCCGCGGGCGTCATCGAGTCGTACCCGATCTCGCCGACCGCCACGACCGCGTCCTTGTCCAGGTAGCGGGGTAACAGGTCGAGCACCGGGCGGCAGCGCGGGTCGTTGGCCTCCTTCGGGTTGAGCGCGATCGTGGCGTGGTGACGCACCCCGAACTGCCCGGCCCGGAACGGCTCCCAGCCGATCAGTGAGTCGAAGTAGTCGACGAACGACGCGGCGCTGGTGCGCGGCTGCCCCAACCAGAACGCCGGCTCCACCACCGCCCGCACGCCGGCGGCGGCCATCCGTTCATAGTCGTCGGTGGTGCGCGAGGTCATGTGGATGTGCGGGTCGAAGATGCGCATTCACGCCTCCCGGGGCAGTGCGGCGGTGAGCCGGTGGAGCAGGTCGGTGGCGTCGGCGGGCAGGTCCCGGCCGGCGGCGTGCCGTTCGGCGGCGAGCGCGGCGAGCATCGCGGCCAGCTCGCGGTCGGCACGGCCGTCCAGGTCGGCCACGACGGCGAGGGGCACCCCGCTGAACACGCACTTGAGCACCGCCTGCCGCCAGGCGGCCTGGTCGAGGTGCCGGGCGTACGGGCCGAGTGCGGCGGCGACCAGCCGGGTGTCGTTGGTCCGGATCGCGTCGTGCAGCAGGGGCACCCCGGCGGCGTCGATCGGCAGCAGCGGCAGAGCCCGCAGCACCGCCCGCCGTTCGGCGGCGTCGCCGTGCCGGTAGAGGTTCTCGGCGTACGCGGCGTGCTCACCGGGCAGGCTGGTCAGCAGCAGCACCCGGGCGGCGTCGTCGGCGGTCCAGCCGGGGGCGTCGGGCAGCGCGCCGTGACCGCAGCGCCGCCCGACGGCGGGGAAGAGCCGGGTGATCGCGGTGGGCTCGGCCGCGACCCGGCGCAGCGCCGTGTCCAGCCAATCGGGGTCGGGTACGCCTCGCAGCGCGGCCCGCAGTGAATCCGGTGTCATCCCGTCTCCTCCCTCGTGCTGCTGTGCTGCCCTGCTCCTGTGCTCCTGTGCTGCTGTGCTGCTCGGCTGCTCGGCTGCTGTGCTGCCGTGCTGCTCGGCTGCTGTGCTGCTGTGCTGCCGTGCTGCCGTGCTGCTGTGCTGCTCGGCGGGCACCCGGGGCATGCCCTTTGCTCTGCTTCACTCCAGGCGACGGCCGGTGTCCGGATATCGGACGGCCGCTGTCGCCTCCGTTGAAGCAGAGCAAAGAACGTCAGCGGGGACCTCGTCCTCGATGGGCCGCGCACCGGCCATCGCGGTCGCCGCGGCGGCACGCAGGAACTCGATCGACCGGGCGGCCACGGCGGGTGCGGCGGGCGAGTCGCGGGGCAGCTCCACCGCTACCAGGCCGCGGTAACCGGCGTCGGCCAGGGCGGTCAGCACCGGCGGAAAGTCGATCTCCCCGGTGCCGAACTCCAGGTGCTCGTGCACGCCCCGGCGCATGTCGTCGATCTGCACGTTGACCAGGTGCTCGGCCACCTCGGCGACGCACTGGGGCACCGGCCACGGTTCCAGGCACCGGCAGTGGCCGATGTCGAGGGTGATGCCCAAGCGGACCGGTCCGCCGAGCGCCGCGTGCAGTCGACGCCAGTCGGCGATGTCCTGCACCAGCATTCCCGGCTCCGGTTCGAAGCCGAGGGTCACGCCCGCGCTGTCGGCGGTGTCGACCACGGTGGCGCAGCCGGCCACGAGCCGATCCCAGGCGCACTGCGGCGACACCGTCTCCGGCCGGACACCGGCCCAGAAGGAGACCGCCTCCGCCCCCAGGTCGGCACCGATGCGCACCGCCCGCCGCAGGAACTCGACCCGCCGGGTGGGGTCGTCGTGCAGCAGCGTCGGGGCGTGCTTGTGCCAGGGGTCGAGCAGGTAGCGGGCCCCGGTCTCGATCACCACGCCGAGGCCGAGCGCGGACAGTCGCCGGCTGACGGCGGCGATCCGACGGGTGAGGCCGGGCGCGAACGGGTCCAGGTGGTCGTGGTCGAGGGTGAGCGCCACCCCGTCGTAGCCGAGGTCGGCGATGACGGCGAGCGCGTCGTCGAGCCTGTGGTTGGCGAAGCCGTTCGTGCCGTACCCGAGGCGCAGCGTCGTCGCGTCGGCCACCGCCGACCCGGCCGGCGTGGTGTCGGGCCGCGTGCTGTCGGGCCGCGTGCTGTCGGGCCGCGTGGTGTCGGGCCGCGTGCTGTCGGGCCGCGTGGTGTCGGGTTCGGCACGTCGGGGTTCGGGCACGGTCATGTCGGGGAGACCTTCCGGGCCAGCCGGCGACCCAGCGGCGCGGCGGCCGCGACGGCGAGCCCGAGCAGGCCGGCGCCACCGCGTGCGGTGAGCGCTCCCTGGAGGGCGGGCAGCCCGGTGATCCCGGCACCCACCGCGGCGCGGACCTTCCCGGCCGAGGGATCCCGCACCACCTGGGCCTGGGCCGCGCCGTAGCGGGCGGCGTACCACCCGGCGAGCGCGACCGGCAACGCGGCGGCGATCCCGGTCGACCACGTCCGGCCGCCGTCCACGGTGGCCCGCTCGTCGCTCCCGACTGCACCGGCGACACCAGCACGCCGGGGTGCGGCACCAGCAGCGCGCCGGGGAACGGCCACGGCGGCGCTGGCGGCGACCACGGCGGTGCCGGCCAGGGTGCGCATCGGCAGGGCGGCGTCCGCTCCGCTGACCTCGCGACGGGACAGCGCGGTGACCGTCCAGGTGTGGGCCGCGACGGTGGCCGCCGAGGGCAGTGCCCGCACCAGCCGGCCGCCGGATGCGCCCAGCAGCACGTCCAGGCCTCGGCAGGCGGCCATCACGGCGGGGCCGGCGGCGGTGTTCTTGGCCAGCAGGTCGTACCCCCAGATGCTGGCGGCCAGCGGCACCGCGAGCGCGGCGGCGCGGCGACCGCCCACGGCGGCGGCCAGGCCCACGCCGGCGGCGGTGAGGCCGGCGGCGAGACCCAGCGCGGCGGTCGGGGTGACCCGGCCGCTGGGGATCGGCCGTTCGGGACGCTCGACGGCGTCGAGCCGCCGGTCGGCCCAGTCGTTGGCGGCCATGCCGGCCCAGTAGAGCAGCACCGACGCGCCCGCGAGGGCGGGGGTACGCGGACCCAGCGCGCCGGCCGCCGCCGCCCCGGCGACGACGTCACCGGGGACCGAGAGCGCGGCCGGCGCCCGGACCAGCTCGGCCACGTCAGACAGCGTGGTCATGGCCACCGTCCAGGCCGGCGTCCAGGCCGGCGTCCAGGCCACCGTCCAGGCCGGCGTCCAGGCCGGCGTGCAGTCGCTGCGTGAAGTCGGTCAGCCGGGCCCACTGCTCGGCCAGCGAGTGGGTCGGCGTGCCGAGCGGGTCCTTGAAGAAGAAACCCAGGTCGGCCAGCGGTCCGACGTGCCCGGCGGCGTGCGCGGCGGCGGTGAGCCGGGCCAGGTCGAGCACCAGCGGCGCGGCCAGCGCCGAGTCGCAGCCGTGCCAGGTGAACTCCATCCGCATGCCGGTGCCGAGGAAGCCGGCGAAGGTGATCAGATCCCAGGCGGTCTTGAAGTCGCCCAGCTCCTCGACGTACTCGATGCGGGTGTTGCCCTGCGGGAGGTAGCCCAGCGTCTCGCCCAGCACGCGCTGCTTGCTCTGCACCTTGGCGGCGTTGGCGGCCGGGTCGGCGAGGGTGGCGCCGTCGCCACCGCCGAGCAGGTTCAGCCCGGACCAGGACCGTACGGCGAGGTTGCGCATCGCGAACATCGGCGCGAGCACCGACTTGACCAGCGTTTCGCCGGTCTTGCCGTCGTGCCCGGCGTACGGCAGGCGGCGCTGCTCGGCCAGCGCGGCCAGCGCCGGCAGTCTCAGTCCGGTGGACGGCGTGAAGTCGACGTAGGGGCAGTCGGCCAGCAGCGCCGCGTACGCGTACAGGGAGCTGGGTGGCAGCACCTCGTCCGGACCGTCGAGGGCGGCGCGCAGCGCGGCCGGGTCGGCGTGCCCCGGGTGCGGTCGAGGCGCGGCCTCGGTGGCGGACACGTTGACCACGACCACGCGGTCCAGCCGATGGCGCGTACGGAAGGTGGTGAGGTCGTCCACGACGGTCGCGACCCGGTCGGCCTGGGTGACGCCGACCGGGGCCGGGCGCAGGTCCTGCTCGACGGCTGCCAGCTCGTCGCGGAGCGCGGCGACCAGGCGGCCGGGTATCACACCGGTGTCGGCGAGCGCCTCGGCCCGCTTGCTCAACGGCGTGGTGGCCACGTCGTGCCCACCGAAGACCAGGTCCGCGAAGGGCGGCAGGGCGGGGCCGCGCAGGGCCGGCAGCTCGGTGACGCAGCCGGTCGGCCCGGCCAGGCCGGCTCGCAGCGCGAGCCCCCCGACGATGCTGGTGGTCGCGACGGAACCGCGCGCTCCTACCAGCCAGACACCTGTTCGCATGGTGCTCCTTCCCCATTCACGAGGAACCGTCGGTACCGCTAAATATAGGAATATCAGAATATATTTCGGAAAGATACGGCCTGGTTTCGGAAAAGTTTCGGGCCGGATGGATGGGGCCCCGCCCGCCCGACCCGTACCGGTGGGACACCGGTTCCGGCGCCGGCGTCGGCGGCGACGACGACGGACCGGCTCCCGGTGCGGGTGCGGGCAGACGGGGCCGGTAGGCAGGGTCGGTCGGCGTCTCGACCCTGCCTCCCCCGCATCCGCCGGTTGGGGCGTTGGCATGCCCCGACCGGACGTCTCAGGTTGCCGCGCCCACCGGATCGTCGACCGCCGTGCGGTCCGCCGGAGAGCGGTGGACGCAAGCGGCGCGGGTGGGGGCAGCGGCGGGCGATGTCATCGGGACCTCCGGATCGCCGGGGGGTGGTGGCGGTCCTCCGGTGCGGCCGGGGAATCCCGGTCCGGCCGCACCGGACGACCGTCCTGCTCGTGCGCCACCGGGCCCACAGGGCCCGGCTGCACACTCTCCGGAGCCGACCTCGTCCCGGCCGCGGGGCGCAAACCGCAGCCGGTCCCTCGCCGGTCGGCTCCGGAAAGCCGGTCGGGCGACGGCGGTGCGAGCACCGCCGTCGCGGATGGTCAGGGGTCAGACGGCGACCACGGTCAGCGCCGGTTCCACGTCGGTCCACGAGGAGCCGGTCTCCGCCGAGCGGGTGACCGCGTCCAGTACGAGCTGGACCTGCAACGCGTCGGCGAACGAGGGCGCCGGGTCGGTGCCGGTGGCGATCGCCTCGATGAGATCGCGCATCTGGTGGGTGAAGGAGTGCTCGTAGCCGATGATGTGGCCCGGCGGCCACCACGCCGACATGTACGGGTGGTCGCCCTCGGTCACCAGGATTCGACCGAAGCCCTGCTCCAGCGTCGGCCGGGTGGCGTCGTAGAACTCCAACTCGTTGAGGCGCTCCAGGTCGAAGACCACGCTGCCCAGCGAGCCGTTGATCTCGACACGCAGGGCGTTCTTGCGACCGGTGGCGAAACGGCTCGCCTCGTACGTGGCGAGGGCGCCGCCGTCGAGCCGGGCCACGAAGACCGCGGCGTCGTCGACGGTGACCGCCCCGGTGGCCGGGCCGTTGCCATCGGCCGATTCGCCGTCGACAGTGGCCGCCAACCCGCTCGACTCGGCCGGCAACGGCCGCTCCTTGACGAACGTCTCGGTGATCGCGCTGACGCCGGTGATCCGCTGGCCGACGACGAACTGCGTCAGGTCGATGATGTGCGCACCGATGTCACCGAGCGCGCCGGAGCCCGCCCTGTCCTTCTGCAACCGCCAGACCAGCGGGAACTGCGGGTCCACGATCCAGTCCTGCAGGTACGTCGCTCGGACGTGTCGTATCACCCCGAGTCGTCCGTCGGCGACCATCTGGCGCATCATCGTGACCGCGGGGACCCGGCGGTAGTTGAACCCGCACATCGACCGCACCCCGGCGGCGCGGGCGGTGTCCGCCGCAGCGGTCATCGCCCGTGCCTCGGCCACCGTGTTGGCCAGCGGCTTCTCGCACAGGACGTGCTTGCCGGCGGCCAACGCGGCGAGGGCGATCTCGGCGTGACTGTCGCCCGGGGTGCAGACATCGACCACGTCGATGTCGTCCCGGCTGACCAGGTCGCGCCAGTCCGTCGTGTACGCGTCCCAACCGAGCCGATCAGCGGCGTCGGACACCGCTGTGGTGTCCCGGCCGCAGATCAGCGCCATTCGGGCCCGCGCCGGCAGGTCGTACACGCGGTTCACGGTGCGCCACGCCTGCGAGTGCGCGGCGCCCATGAACGCGTAACCGACCATGCCGATCCGCAGTTCTCTGTCTGTCGTGGACAAGGTGGGTCTCCCCCCGGTATGTCAGAACCCGAGCTTGTCGTAGCTGCTCGCGTTCTCCTTCGTGATCGTCTCGGAGGCGAGGGTCACTTCCTTGGGCACCTGCAGCTCCGTCAGGTCGCCCAGGCCCCGACCCTGCGCGATGAGCCGCGCGAGGGAGATCGCCGAGGACGCCATCGACGGGTTGTAGGTGACCGTCGCCTTGAGCACCGAGTTGTCGGCCTTGATCGCGTCGATCGCGAGCTTGGAGCCCGCGCCACCGACCATGAAGAACTCCGACCGGTTGGCCTGCTTGACGGCCGCGAGGACACCGATGCCCTGGTCGTCGTCGTGGTTCCAGATCGCGTCGATCTTCGGCAGCGCCTGGAGCAGCTGGGCCGCCTCGCGCTGGCCGCTGTCCGAGGTGAACTCGGCCGAGCGCCGGTTGCTCACCTTGAACCCATACGTCGCCAGGGCGGCCTTGAAGCCCTCGCTGCGCTCGACCGTCAGCGGGATCTCCAGGCCGGCGATCTCACCGATGACCGGGTTGGCGACGCCCTTGTCCTTGAGCTGCTTGCCGATGAAGTGCCCGGCCGAGACGCCCATGCCGTAGTTGTCGCCCTTGATCACCAGCCGCGAGGCCAGCGCGTCGGGGAACGCCCGGTCGAGGTTGACGATCGGGATGCCGGCCTGCATGGCCTGGAGGGCAACGGCGTTGACCTCCTTGCCGTCGTGCGGCAGCACGACGATGATGTCCGGCTTCTGGGCGATCAGGGTGCCGAGCGTGGAGCGCTGGGCCTCCGAGTTCGACCCGCCGTCGACCTCCTTGAACTCCACGTCCGAGTACGCCGCGGCCTGCGCCTTGGCGTTGGCGTGGATCGCGCCCATCCAGCCGTGGTCGGCCGCCGGGGCGGAGAAGCCGATGACGACCTTCTTGCCCGGAGCGTTGTTGCCCTCGGCGTTTCCGGCGGCCTTGGTCTGGGTGCTGGCGGCCGGGGTGTCGTTGCTGGTGCAGGCGGTCAGCAGGGTGGCGGCGCCGACCGCTGCGCCACCGAAGAGCAACCGGCGGCGCGACAGGTCGCGACTGTTCTGGGTCATGAACGACCTCCTGGGAGCGGGATTTCAACTGGGTGAGGGTGTGCGAGGTCCGGCCACCGTCGAAGATCTCGACGTCGCCAGGACAACGGTGCGGTGCGTCAGGTTGCGGTGGTGACCCTGTTCCGCGCGAGGAGCCGAGTGACGGACTTGAACTTGAACTGCTGGATCAGGACGGCGGCGACGATAATGCCGCCCTTGACCATGTTCTGCGCCTCGATGGAGAGGCCGTTGATGGCAAAGAGGTTCGTGATCGTGGCGAAGATGATGACGCCGAGCAGCGAGCCGACGATCGTGCCCCGACCACCGCTGAGCAGCGTCCCGCCGATGATCGCGGCGGCGATCGCGTCCAGCTCGTACAGGTTGGCCATCGCCGCCTGCGCCGAGGTGGCCTGCGAGGTGAGCATGATGGCGGCGATGCCGCAGCACAGACCGGAGAGCGCGTACAGCAGCATGGTGTGCCGGCGGACGTCGATGCCGGCCAGCCGCGCCGCCTCCGGGTTACCACCGACGGCGATGGTCCGCCGGCCGAAGGTCGTACGGTTGAGCAGGACCCATCCGGCCAACACCACCGCGCCGAGGATGTAGACCAGGATCGGAATCCCGATCACCTTCCGGGCGGCGATGTCGTTGATGAAGGTGCTGCTCGACACCTGGGTCTGCTTGTTGGAGATCGACGCCGCCAGGCCGCGCGCGGCCACCAGCATCGCGAGGGTCGCGATGAAGGGCACCAACCGGCCGTACGAGATGAGGACTCCGTTGACCAGGCCGACGCAGATGCCGACCACGAGGGCCGCGAAGATCATGCCGCCGGCGCCGTAGCTCTGGGTGGCCACCGTGGTGCACCAGACCCCGGCCAGCGCGACGATCGCTCCGACCGAGAGGTCGATGCCGCCGCCGATGATCACGAAGGTCATGCCGACCGTGACCACGCCGACGACCGAGGCGAGTTGGAGGATCGCCAGGACGTTGTTCCAGACCCAGTTCGGGTCGCCGTACAGCTCGGGCTTGGTGATCGCGCCGACCACGATGAGCGCGGCCAGCACGCCGATCAGGCCGAGGTTGCGCTTCGCGCCGTCGCCGCCGTCGCCCCGCCACCAGGAGAGCTTGCCGGTGGATGCCGCCTTGTCGCTGGCCACCGCCGTCTCCGCCGGGTCCACCGGCGGCGACTGCGCCGGAAGCTGCGGGCTCTCCGGCGTCGCGGTAGGTGTGGGAGTCGCGTCGCTCATGCCGGTGCGCCTTCCATCAAGGACCCCGCCATCACGAGGTCAAGCACAGAGTTCTCGTCGAGTTCGCCGGCCGTGGCTTCGCGGACGACCCGCCCCTCGCGCATCACCAGCACCCGGTCGGCCAGGCCCAGCACCTCGGGCACCTCGCTGGAGACCAGCAGCACGCCGACGCCCTGTGCGGCCAGTGAGCGGATGACCTGGTACAGCTCAGCCCGGGCGCCCACGTCCACACCCCGGGTGGGCTCGTCGAGGAGCAGCAGCTTGGTGCCACCGAGCAGCCACCGCCCGACCACCACCTTCTGCTGGTTGCCGCCGGAGAGGGTACGTACCGGCCGGTCGACGTCCCGGGGCCGCAGCTCCAGGGTCTCGGCGATCCGGTCCGCCTCGGCGCGTTCCGCCGCCGCGTTGGTGAAGCCCAGCCGCGCGTACCGGCCGAAGGTGGCGAGCGTGACGTTGCGGTAGGTCGGCTCACCGAGCAGCAGCGCCTGGCTCTTGCGCTCCTCCGGGGCCATGCCCATGCCGGCCCGTACCGCCGCCCCGACGCCGGGGCGCAGCGCCTTGCCGTCCATCCGCACCGTGCCGGCCTCCGCCAGCCGGGCGCCGTAGATCGTCTCCAGCAGTTCGGAGCGGCCGGAGCCGACCAGGCCGGCGATGCCGACGATCTCCCCGGCGCGGACGTTCAGCGAGACGTCGACGAACTCGCCGGTGCGGGTCAACCCCTCCACCTGGAGCAGGTTGGCGCCGGCGGTGTCGTCGGCCGGCCGGTCCGGGAAGACGTACTCGATGGTCCGGCCGGTCATCCGGCTGACCAGGTCGCGGGTCGGGGTGTCGCGCGCCGGCAGGTTCGCCGCCGTGGTCCGGCCGTCCTTGAGTACGGTGACCCGGTCGCCGATCTCGCGGATCTCCTCCATGCGGTGGGAGATGTAGATGACGGCGATGCCCTGGGCGGTCAGCTCGCGGATGATCCGGAACAGGTTGCCGACCTCGTCGTGGGCCAGCACCGCGCTCGGCTCGTCCATGATGATCAGTCGCGCCTCGTGCGACAGCGCCCGCGCCATGCTGACGATCTGCTTGCCTGCCGCCGGCAGTGAGCGGACCATCCGCCCGGGCGGGATCTCGCCGTGACCCAGCCGGCTGAGGATCTGCCGGGTGTGTCGGGCCATCCGGCCGCGCCGGACGAAGCCGAGGCTGCGGTACTCGTGCCCGAGGAACGCGTTCTCGGCGACCGAGAGGTCCTCGACGAGGTCGAGTTCCTGGTAGATGGTCGCGATACCGGCCTTCATGGCGGCCTGCGGGTTGGTGAAGGTGGCCGGCTCGCCGCGCCACTGGACGAGCCCGGAGTCGGGCTGGTGCACCCCGGCCAGCACCTTGATGAGGGTGGACTTGCCGGCGCCGTTCTGCCCCAGCAGGCAGTGCACCTCGCCGGCGCGCACCTCGAGCTGGACACCGTCGAGGGCGCGTACGCCGGGGAACGTCTTGACCACGTCGGTGAGGCGCAGGACCACCTCGCCCGCGACGGTGTCGGGGGGAGCTTCGACCAGCGGCGCGGCGGCGTCGGCGTCGGCGTCGGCCGACCCGGTGGTGGCGGTCTCGTCGGACAGGGCCACGGTCTCCTCCTCGCTCATGATGCTTCCCCGAAGGCGACGTCGCTGGCGAGCACGGCCGCGCCGGCGACACCGGCGCGGCCACCCAACTCGGACAGCACGACGGGCAGGTTACCGGTGGCCAGGGGTAGCGACCGGCGGTAGACCACGCTGCGGATCTCGGCGAGCAGGATGTGCCCGAGCTGGGCCAACCCGCCGCCGATCACGATCATCGACGGATTGGTGAAGCTGACCAGGCCGGCGAGCACGCCACCGACCCGCCGTCCGCCGTCGCGGATCAGTTGGATGCAGGTCACGTCGCCCTCGACGGCGCCCTCGGCGACGTCCAGGGCGGTCACCGCGCCGCGCAGGCTCATCCGCTCGGCCAGGGCCGGCGACGCCCCGCTGCGGGCGGCGACGGTCGCGTCCTTGGCCAGCGCGGCGCCGCTGAACAGCGCCTCCAGGCAGCCCGCGTTGCCGCAGGAACACATCGGACCGTGTGCGTCGACCTGGATGTGGCCGATGTCCCCGGCGCAGCCGTCCGTGCCGCGGTAGACCTCCCCGGTGAGGTAGATGCCGCAGCCGATGCCGGTGCCGATCTTCACGAAGAGGAAGTCGTCCACCGAGTGGGCGACCCCGCCGTGGCGTTCCCCGATGGCCATGATGTTGACGTCGTTGTCGACGACCGCCGGGCAGCCGTGCTCGCGGCTGAGCAGCTCGCGGACCGGGAACCGGTCCCACCCCGGCATGATCGGCGGGGACACCGGCACACCGTCGCGGAAGCTGACCGGCCCGGGTACGCCGATGCCCACCGCGTCCAGCCGCTCGTACGCCCCATCGACCCGGGCCTTGTGCAGCAGCTCGTTGACCCGTTGCAGGGTCACCTTCGGACCGCTGCGGATGTCGGCCGCCTCGGCGTAGTGGGCCACCGGTTCGAGACGACCGTTGACCACCTCGACGTCCATCGAGCTGGCGCCCAGGTCGACGGCGGCGAAGCGCAGCTTCGGGTTCAGCTCGACGAGCGTCGAGCGACGCCCGCCCCGGGAGGCGGCGAAACCAGCCTCGGCGACGTACCCCAGCGTGACCAGGCGATCCAGCTCGGCCAGCAGGCGCGGGCGCGGCATCTGGAGCCGGTCGCCCAGCTCGGCGCGGGACACAGCCCCCTCGTCGCGGAGCAACCGCAACAGTCGGACGTGCAGAGGGTCGACGGTCCGCACCGGGGTTCACCTCTTCATCGAACTCGTTCACATCGGCGCAATGCCGTTGTGTTGTGTCCGACACAGTAGGAGCGTTCCGCGCCGCCTGTCCAGAGCTTCAACCGTTCCGTTCCCAACTTTTGTCCGAAGGAACAAAAGCTAAAAGTGGATCAGGAAAAGGATAACGGCGAGCCCGCGGGCGATCGCGCGCAGTTTCATCGACCGACATGAACACGCCCCGCCAGCGGATCTTGGCTGGCAGGGCGCGTTCGTGTCGGTGCGTGCGGCTTGATCCAATCCAGGTCGGCGAGGTGGTGGCATCCCGTCGGGCGGATACCGCCACGTCGCCGATCTGGTGTCGATCACGCAGTGCGGCCGGGCTGGCTCAGCCGCCGCTGGTCGCGTTGCCCCTCTTGCGCAACTTGCGGTCGTCGCGCAGCTCGACGTACGGCTCGTCGTCGACCGGGTGACCGGCCGAGATGGCCCGGCCGCGCTCCAACTCCGCGTCGAACTCGGCGCCCAGCAGGATCGCGATATTGCTCAGCCACAACCAGACCAGGAAGATGATCACCCCGGCCAGCGCCCCGTACGTCTTGTCGTACGAGCCGAAGTTGCTCACGTAGACGGCGAACAGACCGGAGATCACCAACCAGATCACCACGGCCAGCACCCCACCCGGGCTGACCCAGCGGAACCCGCCGTGCCGGGCGTTCGGCGAGGCCCAGTAGAGGATGGCGAACATCAGGCTGACCAGGACCAACAGCACCGGCCACTTCGCGATGCCCCACACCGTGACCGCCGTCGAGCCGAGGCCGACCACGTCCCCCACCGCCTCGGCAAGCCGGCCGGTGAACACCACGATCACCGAGCTGGCCAGCAGCAGCACCCCGATCACCGCGGTCACGCCGAGCCGAATCGGCAGCGTCTTCCAGATCGGCCGGCCCTCCGGCACGTCGTAGATGGTGTTCGAGGCACGCATGAACGCGCCCACGTACCCGGACGCGGACCAGAACGCCGCGACCAGACCGATGATCGCGGCAACGCTGGCCAGCCCACCGTTGTCGTGCGCCGTGCCGATCGCATCGTTGATGATCTTCTGGATGCTGTCGTTCGGCACCGCCTGGTTGACGGTGTCCTTGACACCCTCGGTGGCGCTCTCACCGAGCAGCCCCAGGATCGCGACCAGCACCAGCAGCCCGGGGAAGATGGACAGCACCCCGTAGTAGGTCAGCGCCGCCGCCCAGTCGGTCAGGCTGTCGTCCTGGAATTCGCTGACCGTGCGGCGGATCGCCGCCTTCCAGCCGCTGCCGGGCAGGTCGGTCGGGCTGTCCGGGCCCGCGTCCGGCCCGACCGGCGCGCTGGCGGGATCACGCTCACGCTCACATTGGGCGGAAGACTCGTCCGAGGCCATCGCCCCTCCTCATCGTCGGCGGTGTCACCTGCGGACATGCCCCGTCGACGGGTTCAGATATTGACCCGTAACCCAAATGGTTTGTGATCGTTTGGGGTGTATGGGCGTTACGGTGCGGGACGCGCGTCGGCT
>NZ_JBNCKT010000083.1:0-26100 GCF_049841675.1 Micromonospora sp. DT4 | reverse complement strand
GGTATAAATCATAATTGGCACTGGCTTTACAAGCACCCTGTTGAGTTCTCAAAGAACAACCACACACCGATCAGAAGACCCAACCCGTGGGCCCCCATCCCTGGGCTTTCCGTTCGCGTGTCCGGCGCTTTCCAGCGCCAGGCACTTTTACTACGTTACCCGCCGGTTTCCGCCGTGTCAAACCGGTGTTTCGCGGTTCGTCGTACTTTCACCGTGTTGCGGGCACCATTGCTCGACCGGCTTGCGCCGCTCGCATCATGGTGGTGGCAGGCCGGCCGCAGCGGTCTCCCGCTTGCTCGTCCGTTTCCCTGCCGGCTGACTACCTTACCCGGTCGGTTCCGCCGCACCAAATCCGCCTCGCGGCGTTTTGTCGGCACCACCCGGTCGGCGATCTGGCGGCGAACCCGCCCGACCCCCGAGGCCGTCACCGCGCTCCGGCCGCTTCAGGCTTTCGCCTGTTTCGTCCGTTCCGCGCTGGCAGAGAGAAAGTTACGCGTCCGGCCCCATGATCGTCAAATCCGCCGGACGCGTCCCCCGTCACATCGTCGACGGTCGACTATTCGCCCAGCTCAACGCCGGCGAACGACCGCTTCCCCCGGCGCAGCACCAGGTATCGACCGTGCAGCAGGTCGCCCGTCGACACCGTGGCGTCCACCTCGGTCACCCTGGTGTTGTTCACGTACGCCCCGCCCTCGGCGATGACGCGACGGGCCTCCTTGAGGCCGCTCACGAGCCCAGAGTCCCGCAGCAGGCCCGCCACGTCCGGCAGCTCGCCGGTGAGGCGCACCAGGCCGGCCTCGGTGAGCGCCGCGCGCAGGGTCTCCGGGGCCAGGTCGTCGAGCGACCCCCGCCCGAAGAGCGCCTGACTGGCGGCGACCGCCTGCCGGGTCTCCTCGGCGCCGTGCACCAGCGTGGTCAGCTCCTCGGCCAGCGCCCGCTGGGCCAGCCGGGCCGCCGGCCGTTCGGCCGTCGCCTTCGCCAGCTCCTCCAGCTCGTCGCGCGTACGGAAGCTGAAGTACCGCAGGTAGCGGTCGACCTCGCGATCGTCGACGTTGAGCCAGAACTGGTAGAAGGCGTACGGGCTGGTCAGGGTGGGGTCGAGCCAGACGGCCCCACCCTCGGTCTTGCCGAACTTCGTACCGTCGGCCTTGGTGACCAGCGGTGTGGTGAACGCCTGCACCGGCCCCGCGCCGCGCCGCCGCACGTAGTCGACGCCGGCGGTGATGTTGCCCCACTGGTCGGAGCCACCGAACTGGAGCTGGCAGCCGTGCCGGCGGTGCAGCTCGAAGAAGTCGTTGGCCTGCAACAGCTGGTAGCTGAACTCGGTGAAGCTGATGCCCGTCTCCAGCCGCGTCCGCACCACCTCCCGCGCGAGCATCTTGTTGACCGGGAAGTGTTTGCCCACGTCGCGCAGGAACTCGACGACCGACATCTCGCCGGTCCAGTCCAGGTTGTTGACCAGCTGAGCCGCGTTCTCGCCGGTGTACGACACGAACGGCGCGAGCTGCTCGCGGATCCGCTCGACCCAGCCGGCGATCACCTCGGGCGGGTTGAGCGTCCGCTCGGCGCTCTCCTTCGGGTCACCGATCTGCCCGGTCGCCCCGCCCACCAGCAACAGGGGGCGGTGACCCGCGAGTTGCAGCCGCCGGGCCGTGGTGACCTGCATGAGCGAGCCGACGTGCAAGCTCTGCGCGGTGGGGTCGAAGCCCACGTAGTAGGTGGTGGCCGTCCCGCCGTCGAGCAGCTCGCGCAGCTCGTCGAGGCCGGTCGAGTCCTGGATGAGGCCACGCCAGAGCAGGTCGTCGGTCAGGGAGTCCCGCCCGGACGGCGGAGGGTTGCTGTCGGTCACGGTCACCGATTCTCCCCCATCGCCGGCACCGACCCGTACCGGGTTTGGGGCAACGCACCCGGTTACGCTTGCGCCCCGTTGATCGAGGAGGGTTCTGCCGTGGAGATGCCGGATCTGGCGGGTGGTTTCGTCACGCTGCTCGGCCTGACCTTCGAGGAGACGACCGCCGACCGCGTCGTCATCAGCTGGCAGGTACGCCCGGAGCTGCACCAGCCGTTCGGCATCCAGCACGGCGGGGTGTACTGCTCGGTGGTGGAGACCGCGGCCAGCGTCGGGGGGTCGCTCTGGCTGGCCGACCGCGGAACGGTGGTCGGGGTGTCGAACCAGACCGACTTCCTGCGGGCCGTGCGCGACGGCGAGCTGCGGGCGGTCGCCACCCCGGTGCACCGTGGGCGCAGCCAGCAGCTCTGGCAGGTGGAGATCACCGACGCCAAGGAGCGCCTGGTCGCCCGCGGTCAGGTCCGGTTGCAGAACCTCTCCCGAGACTGACCGCCGGGCGAGCCGGCCGGGCGATGCCGGGTCGGTCAGCTGCGTGCCTCGTCCAGCACCGGCTCGACGGCCTCGTCGGCGTCGTCAACGTTGTCGTCGTCGGCGGGGACCTGGCTCAGGCGTACCTCGGTGATGGCCCGGTGGTCGATGTCGGCCACGGTCAGCACCCAGCCGTCCAGGGTGACGTCCTCCCCGGCGACGGTCGGGATGTGCCCGAGGCGGGCCAGCACCAGCCCGGCGACGGTGGTGTAGTCGCCGGCCGGCCGCGAGGGCAGCTCGACGCCGATGTCCGGCAGGTCGTGCACCGGGAAGGTGCCGGGCAGCACCATCGTGCCGTCCGGTTCGCGGCGGATCGAGTAGCCGTCCCGGTCGGTCTCGTCGTAGATCTCGCCGACGATCTCCTCCAGGATGTCCTCCAGGGTCACGATGCCGTCGACGGCGCCGCGCTCGTCCACGACGAGCGCGATGTGCTGGCGCTCGGCCTTGAACTGGCGCAGCGCGTCCACCACCGGCAGTGAGTCGGGCAGCAGCATCGGCGGGCGGGCGATCTCGTCGACCGGCCGGTCGTCGGGCACGCCGACCAGGTCGCGCAGGTGGATCACGCCGGCGGTGTCGTCCAGGCCGCCGTGGCGCACCACCGGCGCGCGGGAGTGCCCGGTGGCGGCCAGCACGAGCCGCGCGGCCTCCGCGGTGGTCCCGCTGTCGAGCGTGAAGACCTGCAACCGGGGTACGAGCACAGCCCGCAACCGCCGGTCGGCGATCTCCACAGCGCCGGCGATGATCGTGCGCTGTTCCTTGGTGAAGCCGTGGTTGCCGGCGACGATGTCGCGCAACTCGTCCGGGCCGATCTCCTCCGGCTGGTGCTTCGGGTTGAGCCCGACCAGGCGGACGACCAGGTCGCTGGTCGCGCCGAGGGCCCAGACGGCCGGGCGGGTCAGGCTGGCGAGCACGTCGAGCGGGCGGGCCACCAGCAGCGCCCACCGCTCGGCGGACTGCATGGCGATCCGCTTGGGGGCCAGCTCGCCGAAGACCAGGGTGACGAAGGTCAGCGCGAGGGTGACCACCACGATCGCCACCGTCTCGGCGGCGCTGCCGAACACCCCGAGCAGCGGAACGAGGGGCTTGGCGAGGGAGACCGCCGCCGCGGCGGAGGCCAGGAAGCCGGCGAGGGTGATGCCGATCTGGATGGTGGCGAGGAAACGGTTCGGGTCCTTGGCGAGCCGGGCCAGCACCCGTCCGGCCCGGCTGGTGCGCTCCAACCGCTGGATCTGGCTGTCCCGCAGTGACACCAACGCCATTTCGCTGCCGGCGAAGAGCGCGTTGATGACGACCAGGATCCCGACCAGGGCCAGTTGGCTCCCGTAGCTCTGCACGCCCGGTTCGCTCCCTCGGAGGTGGTGGCGGCACCGGCGAGTACGCACGGCGCCCGCCGGTCGGCGAGCCCGCCCGGCGTACGCGCTTCTGTGCCCCGTGCGGCCTCGGCCGAACCCTGCTCAGGTGACGCTACGCGGGATCGGTGGCCGGTGACGCGGGTAGGTCGAGGACGTACGAGTCGCCCTCCGGGCGGAAACCGAGCCGGTGGTAGTAGGGGGCGACCATGCCGGGAGGGCTGACGACCCGGTGGAAGCCGCGTTCGGTGAAGAGGCGGCTGCGCCGGTAGACGAACTCACCGGGGGTGAAGTCACGGAATTTCGGGGTCACGTAGTCCAGGTCGATCTGGGCGACCCCGCGTGCCTCGGCGTGCGACAGCACCACCCCGACCACCTCGTCGGCGGTGACCACGAGGAAGGCCGACCGGTCGGTGGCGGCCGGGTCCCAGTGGAAGTCTGGATTGAAACGGGCGATGTCCGGCGCGTGCACCCGCAGCGTGTGGGCCAGGAACTGGTCGTCGACACCGACCTGGACCACCTGGTAGGTCTGCTCGTCGTGACGGGTGGCGAGCATCCCCCGCAGGTACCAGATGTTGATCCCCACGAGGACGATGTTGAGCCCGACCATGGGCCAGACCTCGATGGCGGCGTTGTAGCCGATCAGCACGACGCAGCCGACGAGGTTGAGGGCGCGCAGCCGCAGGATGCGCGACTGCAGCAGCGACCAGACCAGCACCGCGGAGCCGGCCCAGCCGACCAGATCCAACCAGTTCACCCCGCGAGACTAGTGCTAGCCCAGGTCAGGGGTGTCGGCGGGCAGCTCCAGCAGCCACTCCTCGACCTGGGTGCCGCGCCCGTTGGCGTACCCCGAGTCCTCACCGACCACGACGAACCCGCACTTGCGCAGTACCGCGAGAGAGGCGGCGTTGCCCTTCGCGGCCCGGGCGTGCACCGGCCGGGGCAGCTCGCGCAGCAGGGCGGCCAGGGCCGCGGTGGCGTGGCCGCGACCCCAGCGGGCGGGGTCGATCCAGTAGCTGACCTCGGTCTGGTCGTCGACCGGGAAGGCGCTGACGTAGCCGACCACCTCGCCGTCCGCCTCGACGGTGCGGACCCGGTTCGCCGGATTGGTGAGCACCCGCGCCCAGTGGCGGGCGAACTCGCGGTGATCCGACGGGTCGGCGGGACCGAACGCGGCCATCCGGTTCGCCTCGGGATCCTGCTGGTGCAGGAAGAACTCCACGAGATCGTCCTCGCGCACCGGCCGCAGCCGCACATCAGAGGTCATCCGGCGAGGGTACGCAGCGCCGGTGACAGTTCGGGGCCTCCGGCGCGTCGACGGCCGACCGGCGCGTTCGGCGTCACCGCGGGCCCCGCACCGCCGACAATGGGTCGACCGACTCTGGGAGTACCGATGAACCGACAGGTCGTGGTGGGTGTCGACGGTTCGCCGTCCAGCCTCGTCGCCGCCGAGCACGCGGCCCGCGCCGCCCTGCTCCGGTCCCGGCCGCTGCTCCTGGTGCACGGTTACCTGCACCCGCTCGGCTACGGCGTTCCCTCAAACCCGTACGACCTCGGGGTGCCGGCGCCCACCGAGGAGGCGCGGAAGATGTTGGAGCGGACGGCGGCCGACCTCGCCGGGCGGTTTCCCGGCCTCGCCGTCGAGGCCCGCCAGATCGCCGGCGGGCCCGGCGCCACGATGGTCGAGGAGTCCCGACGGGCGGATCTCGTCGTGGTCGGCAGCCGCGGGCTGGGCGGGTTCACGGGTCTGCTGCTCGGCTCGGTGGGCGCGCAGGTGGCCGCGCACGCCCACTGCCCGGTGCTGGTGGTCCGGCCCCAGGGGCAGCCGATCGGCGTGGACGGGGCGCCGGTGCTCGTCGGCGTCGACGGGTCCGAGTCGTCCCAACTCGCCGTCGGTTACGGGGCCGTCGAGGCGACGCTACGCGACGTCCCGTTGGTGCTGGCGCACGTCGGCCCGGCGGGCGCCGAACGGCCGGTACCGGACGAGCTCGAGGAGGTGCATGCCGCGGAGTATGCCGAGACGGTGCGGTTGCTCGCCGACGCGTCCACCGTCGTCCGCACCGAGCATCCCGACCTGGTGGTACGGGAGCATCCGGTCCGGGCGGCCAGCCCGGCCCAGGGGCTCATCGAGGCCAGCGGCGCGGCGTCGCTGCTGGTCGTCGGCACCCGGGGTCGGGCCGGATTTGCCGGGCTGCTGCTCGGCTCGGTGAGTCAGGCCGCCATCCACCACGCGCACTGCCCGGTGCTGGTCGCCCATCCGGTCAGCTGACCGGGGTGTCGCCCTCTCGGCCGAGCATCTGCAGGAAGTCGGTGGTGAGGGCGAACGGGTCCGCCGGGCCGCTGGTGGGCGGCCGGCGCTCGACCTGGTCAGCCAACTCCCCGGCCGCACGCCGGATCCGACCCCGCAACGCGCCGTCCGCGGTGCCGTCGGACCAGTCCTCCGGCGCGGCGAAGACCGCCGTAGGGACCACCACCGCCCGCAGATAGCTGAACATCGGGCGTACGGCGTGCTCCAGGGCGAGCGAGTGCCGGGCGGTGCCACCGGTGGCTCCGATCAGCACCGGCCGGTCGACCAGGGACCCCGCGTCCAGGATGTCGAAGAACGACTTGAACAGCCCGTTGTACGAGGCGCTGAAGATCGGGGTGACGGCGATGATGCCGTCCGCCCCGGTCACTGTGTCGATGGCCTCGCGCAGCGCGGCCGGCGGGAATCCGGTGAGCATGTTGTTGACCACGTCGTGGGCGTACTCGCGCAGGTCGAACACGCGCAGCTCCGCCTCGTGGCCGCGCCGGACCAGCTCGTCGCGGGTTGCCCCGGCGAGCTGGTCGGCGAGCAGCCGGGTGGACGAGGGCTGGCTGAGCCCCGCCGACACGACGGCCAGCGTACGGCGGGTCATCGGGTCGCCCCCTCCGGCGCCTTGCCCGTCACGTCGTCGACGGCGTGCACGGTGCTGTCCTTCGCGCCGCCGGCCGCAGCGACCAGCGAGGCGTGCGTGGGCGGCGCCTCGGGCACGTGCACCGGGCGCAGGGCGGCGAACTCCTTGCGCAGCACCGGCACGACCTCCTCGCCGAGCAGGTCGAGCTGCTCCAGCACCGTCTTCAGCGGCAGGCCGGCGTGGTCCATCAGGAACAGCTGCCGCTGGTAGTCGCCGACGTACTCGCGGAAGCCGAGCGTGCGGTCGATGACCTGCTGCGGGCTGCCGACGGTCAGCGGGGTCTCCCGGGTGAACTCCTCCAGCGACGGCCCGTGCCCGTAGACCGGTGCGTTGTCGAAGTACGGCCGGAACTCCCGGACGGCGTCCTGCGAGTTGCGGCGCATGAAGACCTGGCCGCCGAGGCCGACGATGGCCTGGTCGGCGGAGCCGTGGCCGTAGTGGGCGTACCGCTCGCGGTAGAGACCGACCATCCGCTGGGTGTGCTCCTTGGGCCAGAAGATGTGGTTGGCGAAGAAGCCGTCGCCGTAGTACGCGGCCTGCTCGGCGATCTCCGGGCTGCGGATCGAGCCGTGCCAGACGAACGGCGGCACCCCGTCGAGCGGGCGCGGCGTCGAGGTGAAGGACTGCAACGGCGTGCGGTACTTGCCCTTCCAGTCGACCACGTCCTCGCGCCACAGGCGGCGCAGGAGGTCGTAGTTCTCGATCGCGAGGGGGACGCCGGCGCGGATGTCCTTGCCGAACCACGGGTAGACCGGGCCGGTGTTGCCACGACCCATCATCAGGTCCACCCGGCCGTCGGACAGGTGCTGGAGCATCGCGTAGTCCTCGGCGATCTTCACCGGGTCGTTGGTGGTGATCAGCGTGGTCGCGGTGGACAGCAGCAGCCGCTCGGTGCGGGCCCCGATGTGACCGAGCATGGTGGTCGGGGACGAGGGAACGAACGGCGGGTTGTGGTGTTCACCGGTGGCGAAGACGTCGAGCCCGACCTCTTCGGCCTTCAGCGCGATGGCGACCATCGCCTTGATCCGCTCATGCTCGGTCGGCTCCCGACCGGTGGTCGGATCGACCGTGACGTCACCGACGGTGAAGACTCCAAACTGCATGACCAGCTCCTCGCGTGTCAACCGGATGCCGTCGTGGTACCCGGACGCAGGCCATAACTTAATTGACGAGTCAACCATTCCGTCGGCGGCGTGTCCGGCAGTGGCGCCGGTCACCCTCGGGTACCCGACATATCGTCGAGGACTCCCCTCGGTGTCGGCTCGGTCAGCCGCCCGCCACCGAGGGCAGGACCTGCACCTCCGCGCCGTCGACGACCGGGGTGGCCAGACCGCCAGAATGCCGACAATCCTCCCCGTCGACGAAGACGTTCACGTAGCGGCGTAGCTCGCCGCGCTCGTCCCGAATGCGCCGGGCCAGCCGGGGATGCGCGACGGCCAGCTCGTCGAGGACCGCCCGCAGCGTCCCGGCGGCGGTGACGTTCAGCCGACTCGCACCCCCGGCCTCGGCGCGCAACGGGCCGGGCAGCAGCACGGTGACCACGCTCAGACCTCCGCGGCGCGAACGCAGAGCACGTCGGGCAGGTGTGCGGCGACCGGCGACCAGGAGTCGCCCTCGTCGCGGCTGGCGAAGACCGAGCCGGAGCGGGTGCCGAAGTAGACCCCACCCGGGGTCGCGCCGTCGGCGCACATCGCGTCCCGCAGCACCGCCGGATAGAACGGCCCCTCGGGCAGCCCGGCCGACAGCGGCTCCCACTTGCCGCCGGCGTCGGCGGAACGGAACACCCGGCAGCGGTGGTCGGTCGGAAACCGCTCGCCGTCGGCCACCAGGGGGAAGGTCCACACCATGCCGCCGCGCCCGGGGTGGGCCACCATCGGGAAACCGAAGTCGCTGGGCAGCCCGTCGGCGATCGAGGACCAGGTGCGGCCGTCGTCATCGGAGCGGTAGACGCCGTGGTGGTTCTGCGCGTACAGCCGCTCGGGGTTGTCGGCGTCCCGGGCGACCTTGTGCACGCACTGGCCGAACTCCGGCCACTCGTCGGGCATGAAGTAGGCGCGGATGCCCGTGTTGCCCGGTGCCCAACTCGCCCCGGCGTCCTCCGAGCGGTAGACCCCGCCGGTGGACATGGCGACCAGCAGTCGAGCCGGGTCACGCGGGTGGGGCAGCACGGTGTGTACGGCCTGACCGCCGAATCCGGCCTCCCACCGGGGGCGGTGCGGGTGATCCCAGAGGGAACGGACCAGCTCGAAGCTGCGGCCGCCGTCGACGGACTTGAACAACGCCGAGGGCTCGGTGCCGGCCCAGATGACGTCCGGCTCGTCGGGGCCGGCCGGCATCAGCTGCCAGACCCGCCCGAGGGAGACGCCGGTGTCGGCCGGGAACGCGACCGGCGCCTGGTCGGGCTCGTCCCAGCTGGCGCCGAGGTCGTCGCTGGTGGCCACACTGGGGCCGAAGTGTGAGCTGGTCATGCCGGCGATCAGCCGCAGGGTGGAACGACGGGTGTCGACCGCCACCGCGTAGACACCGGTCATCGGGAAGTGCGGACCGGTGATCTCCCAACTGCGCCGGTCGTCGGTGCTGGTGGCGAGAAACAATCCCTTGGCGGTGCCGATCGCGAGCAGCGTTGCCATGACGTCCTCCGAAACCGTCGGTGAGCAGGTCCGGTGATTATGACCACACCCCCCCGACAGGCTTCGGCGCCCACACGCCGGACGGCGCGCTCAGCGCCGGACGCGGGGCACGTGCCGGCGGTACGCGCTGACCGTGGGATCGCCGTCGAGCCAGAACCGCCAGGGCAGATCGTGCGCGCCCGTCACGCCGACCCGCGGCCCCGCCACCACCGTCTCCTCCGGAACCGGCTCGACCGGCGGTCGCAACTGGACCGGGCCGTCACCGAGCAGGTACGCGCCGTACGCCGCACGGTCGATGCCGAGCGTGGCGCAGAGCCGGGCCGGCCCCCGGGCAAGGTCCACATCGCGCCGCACGGCCGGTCGGCGCTCCCGTGCCGTGGTCAGGCCGTCGACCACCGCGCCGGCGCGCAGCAGCACGGCGGCGGCCTCCCCCTCGTCACCGGTGACCACGTTCATGCACCAGTGCATCCCGTAGGTGAAGTAGACGTAGGCGTGCGCGGCGGGACCGAACATCACCGCGTTGCGGGGGGGTACGGCCCCGGTGGGCGTGCGAGGCGGGGTCGCCGGCCGTCCCGGCGTACGCCTCGACCTCGGTGATCCGGACGGTGACACCCCCGGCGGTCAGGCGGTAGCCCAGCAGTCCCCGCGCGGCCGGCAGCAGCGGGCCGGCGAGCAGGTCCGCCAGGTGCGCCAGGTCCGCCAGGTGCGCCAGGTGCGCCACAGCGGCATCGGCGGTGCGGTCGTCCGGCACGAGCTCCATGGACCGAACGGTACCCAGCGGGGCGCCCGGTCATCCCGACGATCGCCACGGGTCTTGAACATTCTGTTGACAACGTCTCGTTGATGGGGTGTGCTCGGAGGCATGACCACCCAGGACCTCTTCACCACACCCGACCCGGGTCGGGCCCGCGCCCACCGCACCCACGAGGCGTTGCAGCGGATCAGCGAGCGGCACGCCGGCTCCGACGCGCGGCGAGGGCGCTGGGCCCACCCGTACGTGCTGGACCCGTGGGAGGCGGTCGCGCTGGTCACCGCCCTCGCCGCGGGCGGCGCCGAGCGGGAGCCCGCCGAGGAACCGGTCGACGCGGCCGACCTCACCGCCGCGCTGACCCTGCTGCCGCACGTGCGCGCCGAGCTGGACGCTCTGGAGGCGGGGCTTCTCACGCTCGCCCGCGACCGGGGCCTGACCTGGCAGTCCATCGCGTACGGGCTGGGGCTGGGCAGCGCGCAGGCCGCCCGCCAACGCTACGAGCGGGTCGCCGCACGCTCCTTCGAGAACCAGACCTGAGACGGGTGGCTTCGGCTACGACGAGGAGGCGTCTGTGGAACGCGGGGAGATGCTGTCGTACTGCCTGGCGAAGCCGGGAGCGTGGCTGGACCGGCCGTGGGAGGACGACGAGGTGGTGAAGGTTGGCAGCCGGATCTTCGCGTTCCTCGGCAACGGCGACCGGGAGCCCACTGTCGGCGTCAAGTGCGGCGCGAGCCGCGAGATCGCCGACGAGTGGCTGCACCGCCACCCCGCCGACGCGCGCCCGATGCCGTACATCGGCCGGTCCGGGTGGAACACGCTGCGCCTCGACGGCCGGATCGACACCGACGAGCTGACCGAGGCGGTCGACTCGTCGTACGACATGGTCGTGGCCAAGCTCCCGAAGCGGGAGCGTCCGACGGCCTGAACCACCGTGGCGCCGGCGGCTCGCGCCGACGCCACGCCTGACATCAGCGCGGTACGACCCGCTCGGTGGCCCACTCCCGCCAGCCGGCCAACCGGTCCGCCGCGGCGGCGAGCTGGTCGGCCACCGGGCCGGGGCCGGTCGAGCCGGGCGTGGTCCGGGCCGCGAGGGCCGAGCGCACCGAGAGCACGTCGCGCACGGACGGGTCGAGGTGCTCGCTGACCGCGGCCAGGTCGGCGTCCGAGACGTCCTCCAGCTCGCACTCGCGGGCCGCGCAGAGCGCCACCAGCCGGCCGGTGATCTCGTGCGCGTCACGGAACGGCACGTTGCGCCGGACCAGCCAGTCGGCGACCTCGGTGGCGAGCGAGAAGCCGACCGGGGCGGCGGCGACGAGCCGGTCCACCCGGACGGTCATCGTGGAGATCATCCCCGCCAGGGCGGGCAGCAGCAGCTCCAGGGTGTCGACGGCGTCGAACGCGGGCTCCTTGTCCTCCTGCATGTCCCGGTCGTACGTCATCGGCAGACCCTTGAGCATGGTCAGCACCGTCATCAGGCCGCCGACCAGCCGGCCGGACTTGCCCCGGGCCAGCTCGGCGATGTCCGCGTTCTTCTTCTGCGGCATGATCGACGAACCGGTGGCGAACCCGTCGTCCAGCTCCACCCAACCGAACTCGTGCGACGTCCACAACACCACCTCCTCGCCGAGGCGGGACAGGTGCACCCCGATCAGCGCGGTGGTGAAGAGGAACTCGGCCACGAAGTCCCGGTCGGCGACCGCGTCCATCGAGTTGGCGAACGACGTCCGGAAACCCAGCTCCTTGGCGACGGCCACCGGGTCCAGCGGAAGCCCCGAGCCGGCGAGCGCGCCCGCGCCGAGCGGACTGATCGCCGTCCGGTGGTCCCAGTCGCGCAGCCGTTCCAGGTCGCGCAGCAGCGGCTGCACGTGGGCCAGCAGCCAGTGCCCGAAGGTGACCGGTTGGGCGTGCTGGAGGTGGGTCATGCCGGGCGCGGCCGTGTCGACGTGCCGTTCGGCCTGCTCGACGAGCGCCTCGGCCAGCTCGACCACGCGGCTGGCCACACCGCGTGCGTGATCGCGCAGGTAGAGCCGCAGGTCGGTGGCGACCTGGTCGTTGCGGGACCGGCCGGCGCGCAGCTTGCCGCCGAGGCTGCCCAGGCGCTCCAGCAGCCCCCGCTCCAACGCCGTGTGCACGTCCTCGTCGTCGACGGTGGGCCGGAACGCCCCCGACGCGCAGGCCGCCTCCAGGTCGTCCAGGGCCGCCAGGATGCGGCCCAGCTCCTCCGGGTCGAGCAGGCCGGCGCCGGCCAGGACCCGGGCGTGCGCCCGGGAACCCGCGATGTCGTACGGGGCCAGGCGCCAGTCGAACTGCACGCTCACCGACAGACGGGCGAGCGCCTCGGCGGGGCCGCCGGCGAACCGGCCGCCCCACAGGCTCGTCCGGTTGGTGCCGGCGCTGTTCTCGGTGAGGCTCTTGTCGTCCACGCCGCCCATTGTGGTCCCCATGGTCGTCAGCCACCCATCCGGGCGTCGCGGGCTGCGCCGCAGGCCCGCGTCCACGGGCGGGTCGGCGCGGTCAGGTGGGATGTCGTGACCCGTGCGGTCATGGCGCGGTGTTCCCTTCGACGCTGTCTTCCCGGCGCGCCCAGCCGGCGAGCTTGTCACCGAGCGCGGCTCCGCCGACGGCCTCGCGGGCCACGACGAGGATGGTGTCGTCGCCGGCGATCGTGCCGACGACCTCGGGCAGGCCCGCCCGGTCCAACGCGCTGGCCAGGTACTGGGCCGCGCCCGGCGGAGTACGCAGCACGGCGATGTTGCCGCTGGCGTCCACCCCGTTGAGCAGTTCGCGCAACAGTCGTACCAGTCGGGCCGGCGCGGCCTCGGCGTCGCGCAGCGGTCGCTTGCCGTCCTCGGGGATCAGATAGACGGCCGGGCCGTCGCCGCCGCGCACCTTGACCGCGCCCAGCTCCTCCAGGTCACGCGAGAGCGTCGCCTGGGTGACCCCGACGCCGTCGGCGGCGAGCAGGTCGGCCAGCTCGGTCTGCGAGCGTACCGGCCGCTCCCGGATCAGCTCGACGATGCGGGCGTGCCGGGCCGTGCGGGTCAGCGGGGCGGTCACCGCCGCTCCCCCGTCGCCGTCAGCAGGAACGTCAGCAGCGCCTTCTGGGCGTGCAGCCGGTTCTCCGCCTGGTCGAACACCGCGCTCTGCGGACCGTCGAGCACCTCGTCGGTGATCTCCTCGCCCCGGTGGGCGGGCAGGCAGTGCAGCACGATCGCGTTCGGCGCGGCCTGACCGAGCAGCTCCTTGTTGACCTGGTACGGCAGGAACGGGGTGACCCGGTCCAGCCCGTCGGCCTCCTGACCCATCGAGGTCCAGGTGTCGGTGGCCAGCACGTCGGCGTCACGGACCGCCTGCGTCGGGTCGATCAGCACCCGTACCGACCCGCCGGTGCCGGCGGCGATCTCGGTGGCCCGCCGCACCACGGCGGGGTCCGGCGCGAACCCGGCCGGGCCGGCGATCCGCACGTGCATCCCGGCCGTCACCCCGGCCAGCAGGTACGACTGCGCCATGTTGTTCGCGCCGTCGCCCACATAGGTCAGGGTCCGGCCGGTCGTGCCGCCGCACCGCTCCCGGATGGTCAGCAGGTCGGCCAGCAGTTGGCAGGGGTGGAACCCGTCGGTGAGCGCGTTGACCACCGGGACGGTCGCGCCGCCGGCGACCTCGGCGATCCGGTCGTCACCGTGGGTACGCAGGACGATGGCCGCGACGTAGCGGGACAGCACCCGTCCCGCGTCGGCGAGCGACTCGCCCCGGCCGAAGTGGGTGACCTGGGTGTCCACGACAAGCGGATGTCCGCCCAGCTCGGCGATGCCGGCGTCGAACGAGATCCGGGTCCGCAGGCTCTGCTTGTCGAAGAGCACCGCCACCGAGCGGGGGCCGGCCAGCGGCTGGTGGCCGAACCGGTCGGCCTTCATCCGGGCCGCCAGGTCGAGCACGCGGGACTGTTCGGCGGGCGAGAGGTCGTCGTCGCGCAGGAAGTGCCGGATCATGCGGTCGTCCCCGTCGTGGTGGGCTGGGTGGAGGATGCGGTCGTCGGGCCGGCCACCGCCGGGGCGCTCGGGCCGGCCACCGCCGGGGCGGTCGCGTCGAGGGCCGCCGGGAGCGCAGCGAGGAAGGCGTCGGCCTGCGCGGTGGTGAGGATCAACGGCGGGGTGAGCCGGAGTACGCCCGGCTGCACCGGGTTGGTCAGGAAGCCGGCCTCCCGCAGCGCCTCGGCCAGGACCGTCGCCACCGGCGCGGCGAGCGTCACGCCGAGCAGCAGCCCCGCCCCGCGTACGCCGGCGACGAGTGGGTGGTCCAGCGCCTCGATGCCCCGACGCAGCCGCTCGCCGACGCGCTTGACGTGGTCGAGCAGCCCCTCGTTGGCGATGGTGGCCACCACGGCGAGCGCGGCGGAGCAGCTGACCGGGTTGCCGCCGAAGGTCGTACCGTGCGAGCCGGGGGTGAGCAGGTCGGCGGCCCGGCCGAAGGCGAGCGTCGCGCCCAGCGGCAGCCCGCCACCCAACCCCTTGGCCAGGGTCACCACGTCGGGCTCCACGCCCTCGGCCTGGTGGGCGAACCAGTGGCCGGTACGGCCGATGCCGGTCTGCACCTCGTCGAGCACCAGCAGCGCCCCGTGCCGGGCGGTGATCCGCCGGGCCGCCGTCAGGTAGCCGGTCGGCGGCACGACCACGCCGTTCTCACCCTGGATGGGCTCCAGGATCACCATGGCGGTGGCGTCGGTGACCGCCGCCTCGAGGGCGCTCACGTCGCCGTAGTCGACGTGGGTCACCTCGCCGGGCAGCGGGCGGAACGGGTCCGCCTTGGCGGGCTGCCCGGTCAGCGCGAGGGCGCCCATGGTGCGGCCGTGGAAGCCGCCGTTGGTGGCGACCACGTGGCTACGCCCGGTGCGCCGGGACAGCTTGAACGCGGCCTCGTTCGCCTCCGCCCCGGAGTTGGCGAAGAAGACCCGGCCCGGTCGGCCGGCGAGCGCCAGCAGCAGCTCCGCGAGGGCGACCGGCGGCTCGGCGACGAAGAGATTGGAGACGTGCCCGAGCGTGGCCACCTGCTTCGACACGGCGGCCACCACCGCCGGGTGGGCGTGCCCGAGGGCGTTCACCGCGATCCCGCCGACCAGGTCCACGTACTCCCGGCCGGCCTCGTCGACCACGACGGCGCCCGCGCCGGAGACCAGCGCCAGCGGCGGCGTGCCGTAGTTGTCCATCATGGACTGCGTCCACCGTTGTACCAGGCTGCTCATGCCCCGACCGTCCCGTCCTGCGGCACCACCATCGTTCCGAACCCTTCCGACGTGAACACCTCGAGCAACGTGGAGTGCGCCACCCGGCCGTCGACGACGTGCGCGGCAGGCACCCCGCCCCGCACGGCCCGCAGGCACGCCTCCATCTTCGGCACCATCCCCGCCTGGAGGCCGGGCAGCAGCTTGGCCAGGTCGTCCGTGGTGATCTCGGAAATCAGGCTGCCGGTGTCCGGCCAGTCGGCGTACAGGCCGGCGACGTCGGTGAGGACGACCAGCTTGCGGGCCCGCAGCGCGACGGCGAGCGCGGCGGCGGCGGTGTCCGCGTTGAGGTTGTGCAGGACACCGTCCGCGTCCGGCGCGACCGTCGAGATGACCGGAATCCGGCCGGCGTCGATGAGGTCGGTCACCGCCGACGTGTCCACCGACTCGACGTCACCGACCTGGCCGACGTCGACCGGCTCTCCGTCGACGTACGCCGGGCGGCGCACCGCGGTGAACAGTCGCGCGTCCTCGCCGGAGAGGCCGACGGCGAACGGGCCGTGCGAGTTGATCAGCCCGACCAGCTCCCGGCCGACCTGCCCGACGAGCACCATGCGGACCACGTCCATCGCCTCGGCGGTCGTCACCCGCAGGCCGCCCCGGAACTCGCTGGCGATACCGAGCCGGCCCAGCATGGCCGAGATCTGTGGGCCGCCGCCGTGCACCACGACGGGCTTCAGACCGGCGTAGCGCAGGAACACCATGTCGGCCGCGAACGCCCGTTGCAGCTCCGGCTCGGTCATGGCGTTGCCGCCGTACTTGACCACCACCGTGGAGCCGGAGAAACGCGCCAGCCAGGGCAGCGCCTCGATCAGCGTCTCCGCCTTGACCTGGGCGCGGGTGAGATCACCGCTGAGACTCATGTCGAGTACGCCGAGTTCTCGTGCACGTACGCGTGGGACAGGTCGTTGGTCCAGATCGTGGCGGTCGAGTCGCCGGCGTGCAGGTCGATCCGGATCGTCACGTCCCGCCCGGTGAGGTCGACCTTCGAGCGGTCCTCGGCGGCGGACCCACCCCGGCACACCCACACTCCGTTGACCGCCACGTCCACCTCGTCCGGCTCGAACGCGGCGGCCGTCGTGCCGACGGCGGCGAGGATCCGGCCCCAGTTCGGGTCGTTGCCGAACAACGCCGTCTTGACCAGGTTGTTGCGGGCCACCGAGCGGCCCACCTCGACCGCGTCGTCCTCGTCGGCGGCGCCGACCACGTCGATGGCGACCTGCTTGGTGGCGCCCTCCGCGTCGGCGACGAGCTGCTGCGCGAGATCGTGACAGGCCGTCGTGACCGCGGCGGCCAGCTCGGCGGGGGTGGGCTCGATGCCGCTCGCGCCGCTGGACAGCAGCAGCACCGTGTCGTTGGTCGACATGCAGCCGTCGGAGTCGACGCGGTCGAACGTCACCCAGGTGGCCGCGCGCAACGCCTCGTCCAGCGCCGCCGGCCCCGCCACCGCGTCGGTGGTGAGCACGCAGAGCATGGTGGCCATCCCGGGCGCGAGCATCCCGGCGCCCTTGGCCATCCCGCCGACCGTCCAACCGCTGCCCCGCGCCACCGCCGTCTTCGGCCGGGTGTCGGTCGTCATGATGGCCTCGGCGGCGGCCGGGCCGCCGTCGCGCGACAGCTGCCGGATTGCCGTACGCACCCCCGGGAGCAGCTTCGACATCGGCAACCGCTCACCGATCAGCCCGGTGGAGCAGACCGCCACCTCGCCGGCGCCGAGGAGCAGCCGCGGGCTGACCGCGCTCAGCGCCGATGCGGTGTGCTCGGCCGTGGCGTGCGTGTCCTGGAAGCCGGCCGGGCCGGTGCAGGCGTTGGCCCCACCGGAGTTGAGCACCACGGCGCGGACCACACCGCCCTGCACGACCTGCTGGCTCCAGAGCACCGGCGCGGCCTTGACCCGGTTGGTGGTGAAGACACCGGCGACACCGGCGTCCGGACCGTCGTTGACCACCAGCGCGACGTCCGCGCCACCGCTGGCCTTCAGACCGGCGGCCACTCCGGCCGCTCGGAAACCCCGGGGGGTGGTGACACTCACAGCGCCTGCCTTTCGTCCGCGCCTGCTGCGCTCCTCGCGCTCACGGGCTGACTCCCCAGATCGACAGGCCCACCGTCTCCGGCAGGCCGAGCATCAGGTTGGCGTTCTGCACGGCCTGGCCGGCGGCACCCTTGCCGAGATTGTCCAGCGCGCTGAGCACGATCAGTCGGCCCGAGTCGACGTCGACGGTCGCCTGCAGGTGACAGGAGTTGGAGCCCAGCGTGGCCGCCGTGTGGGGCCAGCTCCCCTCCGGCAGCACGTGCACGAACGGCGCGTCGGCGTACGCCTGCGCCAGCACCTGCTGCGGGTCGACACCGCGGGCCGGCACGGCCGTGACCGTGGCGAGGATGCCGCGCGGCATCGGCGCGAGGACCGGGGTGAACGACAGGCCGGTCGCTCCGGAGGCCTGCTTGATCTCGGGTACGTGCTGGTGGGTGCCGACGCGGTACGGCGACAGGTCGCCCATCACCTCGCTGCCCAGCAGGTGCGGCTTCGCCGCCCGGCCCGCGCCGGAGGTGCCGGAGGCGGCGACCACCACCACGTCGGCGGGGCTGGCCGCGCCGTCGGCGATCAGCGGCGCGAGCGCGAGGGTGATCGCGGCGGCGTAGCAGCCGGTGTTGGCGACCCGGGTGGAGCCGGCGATCAGCTCCCGCTGGCCGGGCAGCTCGGGCAGGCCGTACGTCCACTGGCCGGCGTGCGTGCCGCCGTAGTACTGCGCCCAGGCGTACGGGTCGGCGAGCCGATGGTCGGCGCCCAGGTCGACGACGCGCACCTCGGGCGGGAGCTGGGCCGCGAGGGTCGCCGACTCGCCGTGGGGCAGCGCCAGGAAGACCAGGTCGGCGTCGGCGAGGATCGACGGGTCCGTCTCGCGGAGCACCAGGTCGAGCCCGGTGAGCTGCGGATGCACCACGTCGACGCGGTGCCCGGCCTGGCGGTGCGCGGTGGCGGCGACCAGGTCGAACTCCGGGTGCCCGGCGATCAGGCGCAGCAGCTCACCGCCCGCGTACCCGCTCGCTCCGGCGACCGCGACTCGAATCCCCATACTCACCTCCGCATGACTATGCAGAGGAGATTAGCAAGAGCGGGTATTGTCTGCAAGTTAATACAGCCTACTGCATGGTGATGAGCGCAGGCGGCTGTTCATGGCAGGCGACGGCTGACGGGCCCTCTCCCCCGCGCAGGGGGAAAGGGCCCGTCCGTGGCGTCAGGCACCGCGCAGGGTCGCGCCGAAGCGCTCCGCCGCGACGGCGACCGCCGCGTCCCGGGCGGCCAGCGCCTCCTCGACCGTGAGCGTCCGGTCCGGCGCGCGGAACGTCAGCTTGTACGCCAGTGACCGGCGCCCCTCGCCGAGCTGCGCGCCGGAGTACACGTCGAACAGCCGCACGTCCTCCAGCAGCTCGCCGGCGCCCGCCTCCAGCGCCCTGCGCACCTGCTCGGCCGGGACCGTGTCGTCCAGCACCAGCGCCACGTCGATCAGCGCCGGCGGGAATCCGGACACCGTCGGCGCGGGCGTCACCGGTACCGGCGGCAGCACGTCGAGGTTCAGCTCCATGGCGCAGGTGCGGCGGGGCAGCTCCAGCGCCGCCACCGCCGTCGGGTGCAGCTCACCGGCGTAGCCGACGACGGTGGCGTCGACCCGCAGCTCGGCGCAGCGGCCCGGGTGCCACGGCGCGTACTCGGCGGCGCGGACCTCGACCCGCTCGTCGGGGACGCCGGCGGCGGCCAGCACGTCGCGGGCCGCCTCGATGGCGTCCGCCCAGCCGGCCGGCCGGCCCGCGCCCCACCAGCCGGCGGGGTCGAGATCACCGGCCAGCACCGCGGCGACGTGCACCGGCTGCGCCGGCACCACCGCGTCGGCGGCGGCGAACTCCTCGTCGGTGGGTCGCCGGTCCACGCCCACCGCCGGCGGGCTGCCGGCGTCGGGGCGCGGGTGGAAGACGGCGCCGATCTCGTAGAGGGCGAGGTCACGGTGCCCCCGACCGAGGTTGCGCTTGAGGATGCCCAGCAGCGGACCGAGCAGCGTGGTGCGCAGCAGCGGCTCCTCCTCGGACAGCGGGTTGGCCAGCCGCACCGCGGGTCGGCGCGGGTCGTCGGCGGGCAGGCCGAGCTGGTCGGCCAGCTCCGGCGACACGAACGGGTGCGCGAGCACCTCCACGTACCCCCGCTCGGCCAGCGATCCGGCGACGGCCCGGCGGCGACGCTGGCGCGGGGTCAGGCCGCGCCCGGGCGGCGCGGTCGGCAGCACCGACGGCACCTTGTCGTACCCGTCGAGGCGGACGACCTCCTCGACCAGGTCGGCCGGGTCGGTCAGGTCGGGCCGCCAGCTCGGCGGGGTGACGCTCAGCGCCACACCGGCGCCGCTGGCCGTGCCGACCGCGCCCGGGTCCTCGGACAGCCGGTCCGCGCCCTGTGCGACCGTGCAGCCCACCTGCTCGAGCAGGGCGACGACCCGTGCCGGCGGGTACTCGACGCCGACCCGCCGGGTGGGCAGGTCCGCCGGCAGGGTGATGGGGGTACGCGGCCGGACGTGGTCGATGTCCAGGATCTCCGCGCCCGGCGTGCCGCCGCCGTGCTCGGTGAGCAGCCGAACGGCCCGCTCCAGCGCGACAAGCGCCACGGCCGGGTCCACGCCCCGCTCCCAGCGCTTCGCGGCCTCGCTGAACAGCTTGTGCCGGCGGGCCGTACGCCCGACCATGGCCGGGTCCCAGTGCGCCGCCTCGAAGAGCACGGTGGTGGTGACGCCGGTGACGACCTCGCTGGTCTCGCCGCCCATCACCGCCGCCAGGGAGATCGGACCCGTGTCGTCGCAGATCACCATGTCGTCGGCGGTGAGCACCCGGTTGACCCCGTCCAGGGTGGTCAGCTTCTCCCCCGCCTCGGCACGCCGAACCACCAGCGGCCCGGCGATCCGGTCGGCGTCGAAGGCGTGCATCGGCTGGCCCAGCTCCAGCATCACGTAGTTGGTGATGTCGACCGGCAGCGAGATGCTGCGGATGCCGGCGGTCACGAGCCGCTGGGCCATCCACGACGGCGTCGGCGCGCCCGGGTCGACGCCGCGGACCACGCGGGCGGTGAACCGGTCGCAGCCGACCGTGTCACGGACCTCCACCGGGTACGCCGGCGCCTCGGTGCCGCTCGGAGCAGGCACCAGGGCAGGGTCGCGCAACGGCACGTCGAACGCGTGCGACAACTCCCGGGCCAGGCCGCGCAGGCTCAGCGCGTACCCCCGGTCCGGGGTGATCTCCAGCTCGAACACGACATCGTCGAGGCCCACGACGGGCCGCGCGTCGTCACCCGGCTTGGCGGCCCCGTCCGGCGGCAGCACGATGATGCCCGAGTGGTCGTCGCCCAGGCCCAACTCCTTCGCCGAGCAGATCATGCCGGCCGAGTTGTGCCCGTACGTCTTGCGGGCGCCGATCGCGAACCCGCCGGGCAGCACACCGCCGGGCAGGATCACCACCACCCGGTCACCGACGGCGAAGTTACGCGCCCCGCAGACGATCTCCTGCGGCTCGCCGGTGCCGTTCGCGGCTCCCACGTCCACCCGGCAGAACCGGATCGGCTTCTTGAAGCCGGTCAGCTCCTCGATCTCGCGTACCTCGCCGACGACGAGCTGACCGGTGACGCTCGCGCGCAGGTCCTGCACGGACTCGACCTCGATGCCGAGGTCGACCAGAGCCTGCTCCAGGTCACCGGTGGGCAGATCGGCGGGGAGGTCGACGTACTCCCGCAGCCAACTGACAGAAACTCGCATGACGTCAGACCACCGTTCCCGTGTCTCGTACCCGCATCGCCTACGCCCCGGTCCCGAGCGCGCGGCTGAACCGCACGTCGCCCTCGAAGAGATGGCGGATGTCGCTGACCCCGTGCCGGACCATCAGGGTCCGGTCGATACCCATACCGAAGGCGAAGCCGGAGTAGACCTCCGGGTCCACGCCGCAGGCGCGCAGCACCCGCGGGTTGACCATCCCGCAGCCACCCCACTCGACCCACTGCGGGCCGTCGCGGTGCTCCGGAAACCACACGTCGAACTCCGCCGACGGCTCGGTGAACGGGAAGTAGTGCGGCCGCCACCGGGTCTTCGCCTCCGGGCCGAACATGGCCCGCGCGAAGTGGTCCAGGGTGCCCCGCAGGTGCGCCATCGTGATGCCCTTGTCGACGACGAGACCCTCGGCCTGGTGGAACACCGGGCTGTGGGTGGCGTCGATCTCGTCGGTGCGGTAGACGCGGCCCGGCACGATCACGTAGATCGGCGGCTTGCGGCTGAGCATCGTGCGGGTCTGCACCGTCGACGTGTGCGTGCGCAGCACCAGGCCGGAGCCCTCCGGCGCGATGTGGAACGTGTCCATCAACCCGCGTGCCGGGTGGTCGACGGGGATGTTCAACGCGTCGAAGTTGACCCACTCCAGGTCGACCTCGGGCCCCTCGGCCACCTCGTAGCCCATCCCGACGAACAGGTCGCTGATCGACTCCATCAGCGTGCTCAGCGGATGCCGGGCACCCCGGGGACGCCGGTTGAAGGGCAGCGTGACGTCCACCCGCTCCTCGACGAGTACCCGCTCGGCCTGCTCGCGCTCCACCACCTCGGCGCGCTCGGCGTACACGGACTCGATGGCCCGGCGGGCCTCGTTGACCCGCTTACCGGCGTCGGACTTCGCGGCCGGCGGCAACGCGCCGATCTCCCGGCGGGCCAGGGAGACCGGAGACCGGTCACCCAGGTGCACCGAGCGCAGCACGGTCAGCGCGTCCGGATCGGCAGCGGACTCGAATGCCTTCGTGGCGTCGGCGACGGCCTCGGCCAGGGCGGCGGGGTCGAGCAGGGCGACCTGCTTCGGGTCGTACGGATCGTTGCGGTAGCTCATGGCGTACGGGCACTCCCTCACGGCGGCGCCAGCCCTCATCGGGGCGGCGAAGCGAGTCTACGGACGCGCGGCTGTGCCGCAGCCCGCCGGTAGGAGTTGCGCAGGGAGCAGGTCAGGCCCGCCGCCCGCCGACACCGGCGGGCTGGCTAAACGAACGCCGTGGCGCGTTCATGGACGGACGCTCTCCCCTGCTGTCAGTCGCGCCGGGTGTGGACACCTCAGCGCTGTGCTCTCGCCGAAGCGTACAGGCACACGGCAGCCGCGGCAGCCAGGTTGAGGCTCTCCGCGCGCCCGTACAGCGGCACCCGCACCCGGGCGTCGGCGGCGGCGGTCAACGCCTCGGGCAGCCCGTGCGCCTCGGAGCCGAACAGCCAGGCGGTGGGCCCGACGAGCCGACCGTAGTCGGTCAGGTCGTCCAGGTCGCTGTCGCCGTACCCGGTGGTGGCGAAGATCGACAGGCCGGCGGCCCGGAGCGCGTCGACCACCGCGACCGGGTCGGGCGCGCGGACCACGTCGACGTGGAAGAGGCTGCCGGCGGAGGCGCGGACACACTTTCCGTTGTACGGGTCGACGGCGTCGCCGGCGAAGACCACCGCACCCGCGCCGGCAGCGTCGGCGGTACGCAGCACCGTGCCGGCGTTGCCCGGGTCGCGGATTTCGGCGAGCACCGCCACCAGCCGGGGAGCGCTCGAGAGAGTCTGCTCCAGCGGCACGTCCAGGTGCCGGCAGACGGCGATCAGCCCCTGCGGGGCGACGGTCTCGGCCAACGCGGCGAGCGCGTCGTCGGTCACCTCGGAGACCGGCACGTCAGCCCGGGCCGCCGTGGCGGCCAACTCCGGGTGCCGGTCCAGCGCGCTGGTCGTACCGAAGAGCTCGGTGACCACACCCGGCCGCGCCAGGGCCTCGCGGACTGCTTGGGGACCCTCGGCCAGGAAACGGCCGGTGGCGTCGCGGTCCCGGCGGCGTTGCAGACGGCGGGCGGCGACGACCCTGGGGGTACGCGGGGTGAAGGCCATCGTGTGCGCTCCTTCGGCACGATCGAGGCGCCCCCCGGACGGCGATGCCGACGCGGGAGACGCCTCGCTCTGGTGCGTGGGGGTCAGGCGGCCTGAGCCGCCGCGCCACCGGTGCCCTCGGCCGTGACCGCGGCCCGGGCCAGCTCGACGATCGCCGCGAACGAGGCGGCGTCGTTGACGGCCATGTCGGCCAGGATCTTGCGGTCGACCTCGATGCCGGCCAGACGCAGGCCCTGGATCAGGCGGTTGTAGGTCATCCCGTTGGCCCGGGCGCCCGCGTTGATCCGCTGGATCCACAACTGCCGGAAGTCGCCCTTGCGGTCACGACGGTCCCGGTAGGCGTACTGCATCGAGTGCAGCACCTGCTCCTTGGCCTTGCGGTACAGCCGGGAGCGCTGGCCGCGGTAACCACTCGCGGTCTCCAGCAGGGTACGACGCTTCTTCTGGGCGTTCACAGCCCGCTTGACGCGTGCCATCTCAACTCCTTCTTAGGTAAAGGTGGCGCGCGTCAGCGGCCGAGCAGCTTCTTGATGCGCTTGACGTCGGCCTTGGCCACCTCGACCGTGCCGGTCAACCGGCGGGTACGGGTGGAAGCCTTGCCTTCCAACAGGTGGCGCTTGCCGGCCTGCTCGGACACGATCTTGCCCTTGCCGGTGACCTTGACCCGCTTACCCATACCCGTGTGGCTCTTCATCTTCGGCATGTGGAACGTCTTCTCCCCTGTTACTCGCCGCTGGTGGCGGCGGTGCCGGTGTCGCCGGCTGCTGCGGTCTCGCCGACCGCCGCGGTCTCATCGGCTGCCGGAGCGGCGGACTCGTCCGCTGCCCGGTCCCGAGGACCACCGCGGGACGCCGTGGCGGCGACCGCGGAAGCCTTGACGGCCCGGTGCGGAGCGAGAACCATGATCATGTTTCGGCCGTCCTGCTTGGGAGCGGCTTCGACGTATCCCAGGTCCGTGATCTCGGATTCGAGCCGGCGCAGGAGCCGGTAGCCCAGCTCCGGGCGGCTCTGCTCGCGACCACGGAACATGATCGTCACCTTGACCTTGTCGCCCGCCTTGAGGAACCGCACCACGTGACCCTTCTTGGTCTCGTAGTCGTGCGGGTCGATCTTCGGCCGAAGCTTCATTTCCTTGATGACGGTCTGCTGCTGGTTACGCCGCGCTTCGCGCGCCTTCAGTGCGCTCTCGTACTTGAACTTGCCGAAGTCCATGAGCTTGCACACCGGCGGGCGCGCCATCGGCGCAACCTCGACCAGGTCCAGATCGACGTCCGCGGCCAGCTGAAGGGCGCGCTCCAGCGGGACGATGCCCACCTGCTCACCCTCTGGGCCGACCAGTCGGACCTCACGTGCCCGGATCTGCTCGTTCACGCGTGGTTCGACGCTGATGGGGCCTCCTCGAGTCGTTTCTGCTCAGGTGCCGACCCCCTGCGGCTCCCGGGTGGGAACCGACCCGGAAAACAGAAGGCCCCGGCGTATGCCAGGGCCCGCTCGACCGGTCGGCACGATCATAGGATCGCGCGTCCGGAACCGGGACATGCCCGGAACCGGTGACCGGACCCGGCCACCGTAGCGGCGACTCGGGTGGGAGCAGGCGCTCCGCTTTCGCGGCTGTCTGCTCGCACGCGGAGACAGCCTGGTCGACTCGACAACACTACACCGCCGCCCCGCTCACTCCCAAACCGGACACGACCCGGCATTGCGCGGGCGACGGTGCGGGCCCGCGATGGGCCCGCGATGGGCCCGCGATGGCACTGCGCTAGGCCTGCGATGGGCCCCGCTCCAAGATCCGCGCAGTTTCCCGGAAGTTGCTGTCTCGGGGCAGCCGGAGGCAGCACTTTCCCGGAAGTTGCTGCCTCCGAACGGGGATGTCGGCGCGGGGCTGGGGCGATGCGCGGCGGGCGCGGGGCAGGGCCGGCGCGGGGGGCGGGGCGACGCAGGGCCGGGGGCGCGATACGCGGGGCGAGCGCGATACGCGGGGCGAGCGCGATACGCGGGGCGAGCGCGGGGCGAGCACGGGTGGAAGCTTAGGTGCCGATGGCACGTTCGGCGAGGCGGGCCAGGTGAGCCTCGTGCAGCCGGCGCAGGGCGCGGACCCCGTCGACGGCCAGCTCCTTGTCGGCCGCCTGGAGAGCGACCAACGGCAGCAGGTCGTCGTCGTGCAGCTCCAGGCTGGCCCATGGCGCGCCACGATCGAAGCGAACACCCCGGACGACCTCCCAGGGCAGCTCGTAGGAGCTGATGACGTTACGCACCCGGATGCCCCGCCCGTCCGCTTCCACACGTGGGCGGGTGAACAACAGGAAACCCAGCGCGCCGAAGACGCCCAGGCCGATCATAGCGATCTGGTCACCGCGCTGGAAGCTGCCGTACCCGTCGCCGGTCGACCCGGTCAGCGAGGTGGCGACCAGGGCGAACACCACCACCAGCACGATCGCCGCCGACCAGCACACCACCCGGATACGGCGAGGCTTGAGGCGGACCGGCTCGGTGTCACTCACCCCATCAGTCTGCCACCCACGTTCGCGTGGGGAACGCACCACCCGCCGAGCACCATCCCGATCCCGCCGCCCCGGGCCGCCCGGGTGCCCGCCAATCCGGCCCGGCCGGCAACCCCGGAGCCCGCGGCCCTGGAGCCCACAACCCCGGAGCCCGCAACCCCGAAGCCCACAACCCCGAAGCCCGCCGCCCGACCGGCCGGGCCGCACCGGTGCCGGTGCCGTTGCCCCGGGTGCACGCCGCAAGATCGTGCTCGATCCGCGATCTAGAGGTGTCGGTAGCGGGCTGAGACCACTAGGGCCTGTCTTGTGGATCATGGTTGGTGGGGTAGGAACATCACGGGTGTCCGGAGTGTTACCCGAGCGCTATG
>NZ_JBNCKT010000082.1:0-26575 GCF_049841675.1 Micromonospora sp. DT4 | reverse complement strand
GTTGTCGCAGGTCCTTGCTCGCTGGCTGCGGGCGAGGGCGTCGCCGGTCGTGGTCGCCGGGCGCAGGTGGCACCTGGCGGCGCGGGCCGCACGTCGCATCACCATGCGCGATGGTGTGGTGGTGGCGGACAGCGCCGGCGACCTTCATGATCGACCGCCGTCCGTCGAGCACGGTCGACCTGAGACACTGGTCCCCGCTCCCAGCGCGGAGCCCCGGTCCGTGTCCGGAAACGGTCCGGGGCACCCGTCCGGTGGCTCCGGTGGCGCCGCCGGAGCCACCGGACGCCTTCCGCCCGAGCCCGGCCTGCGTCGCGCGGAGGCCGACGTGCGTGAGCCCGGCCCGCGCCCCGTGCAGGCCGACACGCGCGAGCCCGAGGACGGTACGGCGTGAGGGTCGCCGAGGCGTGGCGGGTCGCACTGGACGCGTTGCGCGCCAACCGACTGCGCAGCTCGCTCACCATGCTCGGCGTGATCATCGGGGTGGCGTCGGTGGTGCTGCTGGTCGCCATCGGCGCCGGCACCAAGCAGAAGGTGGAGCAGCAGGTCGAAGGGCTCGGCTCCAACCTGCTGCTGATCGTCCCCGGCAAGATCGAGGTGGGCACCGCGCCGGTGGTCTCGCCGTTGACGCTCAAGGACGCGGACGCGGTCTCCCGCGTCGTCGGTGATCCCGAGCGGGTCGCGGTCACCGTCGCCTCGGGGGCGACCGCACGGGCCGGCGCGCGCTCCGACTTCACCACCGTGCAGGGCGTGCTGGAGACCACGCCGACGGTGTTCACCCGGTCGCTGGCCCGGGGGCGCTACCTCACCGGCACGGACGTGGACACCAGCCGACGCGTCTCGGTGCTCGGCGGCTCGGTGGCCCGCGCGTTGTTCCCCGACCGCGATCCCCTCGGTCAGCAGGTGACCCTCGCCGGCGTGCGATTCCGGGTCATCGGCGTGTTCGCGCCCCTCGGGCAGAGTCTCGGCGTCGACCGGGACGACGAGGTGCACGTACCGGTGACCGCCGCGCAGCGCCTCTGGGGCACCCAGCGCGTGGACGGCATCGCGGTCAAGGCGCCCGACCGGGAGCGGATCGACGAGTTGGGCGAGCGCATCGTCGCCGAGCTGAACCGCCGGCACCCGGACACCGAGTTCAGCGCGGTCACGCAGCAGCAGATCCTCGGCGTGCTCGGCGACATCCTCGGTGTGCTCACCGGCGTGCTCGCCGCCATCGCCGGCATCTCGCTACTCGTCGGCGGCGTCGGCGTCTCCAACATCATGCTGGTCAGCGTCCGCGAGCGGACCCGCGAGATCGGGCTGCGCAAGGCGGTCGGCGCGCGACCCCGCGACATCGGCGTGCAGTTCCTGCTGGAGGCGGTGCTGCTGACCACCATCGGCGGGCTGACCGGGATGGCGCTGGGCGTGGGGACCGCCCTGCTGGTGGACGCGCTGTCACCGATCCCCGCGGCGATCACGTGGTGGTCGTTGGCGCTGGCCTTCGGTGTGTCGGCGGCGGTGGGGATCGTCTTCGGAGTGGTCCCCGCGCAGCGCGCCGGCCGGCTCGATCCGGTGGTGGCGCTGCGCGCCGAGTGAGCAACCGGACGGTGGACGCAGTCGGGGAGATAACGGCGGGCCGGATCGGGTGAACCGGCCGCCGAAACATGATCAGTTGTACGAAGGGATCGCGCCGGTCACAGCCGTCCCGCTACCGTACTGGTAACACGCGCGTCGCCGCCCGGCCCGGAGCATCCGTCGGGTTGGCACGCGCCGGGCATGGGATGGGTCGGTGAGCCATGGCCGGGTCGCAGTCCGACGGACGGCTGTCGGAGGTCAAGTTCCTGACCGTCGCGGAGGTGGCGACGGTCATGCGGGTGTCGAAGATGACGGTCTACCGCCTCGTGCACAGCGGTGAGCTCACCGCGGTCCGGGTGGGCCGGTCGTTCCGGGTGCCCGAGCACGCTGTGCACGAATATCTGCGGGGCGCTTTTCAGGAAACCGCCTGAGCCATTGCTCGGCCGATCGGACGCCCGCTAGGCGGCATGGACGGGGGCGCGTTGGTCCTGCTGACGCTCTCCCGCTACCCTGGAGCGCGACCGAGACCCCACCGGTGCGCCCCGCCGCCCAGACTGGTCCGGTCCGTTGTCCGCATGCGGTCGCCGTCGCCACCTGCGTGGTGTCATCCGGCCCGCCCCGCACGTTGTATCGAAAGGCTGTCGTATGGGCTCGGTGGTCAAGAAGCGCCGTAAGCGCATGGCTAAGAAGAAGCACCGCAAGCTGCTGCGCAAGACCCGCGTCCAGCGTCGCCGTCTCGGCAAGTGACCGTCGCCGGGCTCTGCCCGGCATCAGGCGGCACTTGCCAAACTGTCGACCTCCGGAGGCTCAGGTGATTAGGCCGTGGTCGTCCCGGCTCGATCCAGCCTGTCGGCGTAGGTGCGTCAGATGACCCCCGGTAGCACCACAGGTGCGCCGGGGGTCGTCGTCGTCACCGGGGTCGGGCGTTACCTGGGCGCCCACGTGGCGGCCCGGCTGGCGGCCGACCCGCGCATCGAGCGGGTCATCGGCGTGGACGCGCCGGAGCCAGCCGCCGAGCTCACCGATCTGCTGGATCGGGTCGAGCGGATCAGCGTCGACCCGGGTTCACTCGGTGGGCTCCTCGCCGACCTGGACGTCGACGCGGTGGTCCACCTCGCGTTGGTCAGCTCTCCCGACCCGCAGCACGGTGGCCGGTCGGCCATGAAGGACCAGAACGTCATCGGCACCATGCAGTTGCTCGCCGCCTGCCAACGGGCACCCCGCCTGCGCAAACTCGTGGTCCGGTCGTCGACCGCCGCGTACGGGGTGTCGTTCCGCGATCCGGCGGTGTTCACCGAGGAGACCGAGCCGCGCGAGGTGCCGCGCGGCGGGTTCGGCCGCGACATCCTCGACGTCGAGGGGTACGTCCGTGGTTTCCGCCGCCGGCGGGCCGACGTGACCGCGACGGTGCTGCGCTTCGCCCCGTTCATCGGTTCGACCGCCGACACGACCCTGACGCGCTACTTCGCGCAGCCGTTCGTGCCGACCGTCTTCGGCCGCGATCCCCGCCTGCAGTTCCTGCACTTCGACGACGCGCTGGAGGTGCTGCACCGGTCGATCGTCCAGGACCATCCGGGCACCTACAACGTCGCCGGCCCGGGTGTGCTGTCGCTCTCCCAGGCGATCCGGCGGGCCGGCCGGGTGGCCGTGCCGGTACTCGAACCGGGTCTCTCCGGCGCCGCGGCGCTGGCCCGCACCATGGGGGTCGGCCGCTACGGCCTGGACCAGGTCGATCTCTTCGTGCACGGCCGGGTCGTCGACACCACGCGTCTCGAGCAGGAGTACGGCTTCACCCCCCGCTCCACGGCCGAGGCGTTCGAGGACTTCATCCGCGCCCACCACGGCGGGGCGGTGCTCAGCCGAGGTCAGTTGGCCGCAGCCGAGCAGTTGGTGCTGGACGGCATCCGACAGGTCCGTGCCGCGGTGCGGGAGCGGACGTCGTGACCGGCCAGGGGCACGATCCGCAGGGGATGGGGCGTTTCGACGTACCGCCGGTTCCGCCCGTGCCGGACGCGGAGCCGGCGCGGCGCAACGGCCATCGCCCGGCGGCCCGCCTCGCGCCGGCCGCGACGCCTGTCGACGAGGTCGACATACCCGCCGACGAGCCGACGGGTACGGCCACCGACGAGGTCGACACCACGACGACCGACGAGACGGCGAGCGGGCACGGCGGCACCGGGCCGGCCGTGGCGGACCGGCCGGGGGACCAGTGGGACCGCCGGGTCGCCAACGGGTTGGCGTTCCTGCGCCGACGGTTGGCCGGGGACTACGAGGTCGACGAGTTCGGCTTCGACCCGGAGCTGACCGACGCGGTCTTCCACCCGCTGCTGCGGCTGCTCTACCGGGACTGGTTCCGGACCGAGGTCAGCGGGGTGGAGAACGTACCCGTCGAGGGGCCCGCCCTGGTGGTCGGCAACCATTCGGGCACCGTGGCGCTGGACGCGTTGATCCTGTCGGCGGCCCTGCACGACAAGCACCCGGCGCACCGCTACCTGCGCCTGCTCGGCGCCGACCTGGTCTTCCGGATGCCGGTGGTGTCGGAGATCGCCCGCAAGACCGGCGGCACGGTGGCCTGCAACCCGGACGCCGAGCGGCTGCTCGGCGGTGGCGACCTGGTGGGTGTGTTCCCCGAGGGGTTCAAGGGCATCGGCAAGCTCTACGCCGAACGGTACAAGCTGCAACGGTTCGGCCGGGGCGGCTTCGTGTCGGCGGCGCTGCGTACCGGCACCCCGATCGTTCCGGTCGCCATCGTCGGGGGCGAGGAGATCTACCCGATGCTCGCCGACATCAAGCCCCTCGCGCGACTGCTCAAGCTGCCGTACTTCCCGGTCACGCCGACCTTTCCGTGGCTCGGGCCGCTGGGCATGGTGCCGCTGCCCAGCAAGTGGCTGATCGAGTTCTGCCCGCCGATACCCACCGCCCACCTGACCGACTCGGCGGACGACCCGTTGGTCGTCTTCAACCTCGCCGACCAGGTGCGGGAGACCATCCAGCAGACCCTGCACACGCTGCTGGAACGGCGACCCGACCCGTTCGGCCCCTGAGTCAGCCGGCGCGGCGGCGACGCTGGAGTGCGAGGCCGGCGGTGACCGCGCCGGCGACGAGACCGGCCGCGGCCGTCGACGGTACGGCGATCTTGACTGCCCGTCGGCCGGTGCGGAAGTCCCGGACCTCCCAGCCCTGCTGGCGCGCCTGCCGCAGCAGGGCGCCGTCCGGGTTCACCGCCACTGCCCGGCCCACGGTGGAGAGCAGCGGCAGGTCGTTCGCCGAGTCGCTGTACGCCGCGCAGCGGCTCAGGTCCAGCCCCTCCACGGCGGCGAGCAGGGTGACCGCCTCGGCCTTCGCCGGCCCGTGCATGAGGTCACCCACCAACCGCCCGGTGTACGCCCCGGCGCGCACCTCGGCCACCGTGCCGATCGCACCCGTCAGGCCGAGCCGGTCGGCGATCACCCGACCGATCTCCACGGGAGCGGCGCTGACCAGCCACACGCGCTGGCCGACGTCCAGGTGTCCCTGGGCGAGCTGCCGGGTGCCGGCCCAGATCCGGGGCGCCATCAGCTCGTCGAAGATCTCCTCCGAGAGGCGCTCCACGTCGTCCACCCGCCACCCCTCGACGAAGGCCAGCGCGGCGTCCTTCGCCTGGGACATGTCACCCGCGTGCTCGCGGGCGAGCAGCCGGAACCGGAGCTGCTGCCAGGCGAAGCGGGCCAGGTCGGCGGTCGTGAAGTAGTTCCGGGCGGCGAGGCCCCGGGCGAACCAGTAGATCGACGCGCCCTGCATCATCGTGTTGTCGACGTCGAAGAAGGCTGCGGCGGTCGGGTCCGGTGCGGGCGGGGTAACCGACGCCAGTTCGGTCTCCGCCCATCCGGCGGTGTGCCCCCGGGAGTCGGTGCTGGCCGTCACCTTGCGGCTGCGCGCCACGCGACTTCCCCTCCTTCCGCAGCTACGACGCTGCCTCCAGCGAGGGTAGCCGGAGCCCACGGTCGACCGGCCGGGCACAGGAAACTGCGCCGTAGCCGGTCGGTCGTGCGGTCTCGCGTGGCAGTCGGCGTGCGCGTCTTCGCCGTGCGGGTCAGCGTGCGCGGGGTCGCCTGGCGGTCAGCGTGCGCCGGGGCAGGTGCTCGGCGTGGGCCCGAGCGTGTCGCTGCCGGTCGGTGCCGGCAGGCCGCACGCGATGGCGGCGCGTACGGAGTCCGAGCGTTCCCGGATGCTGTCCAGCAGGGCCAGCGACCGCCGGGTCCGTTCCCGTTCGGCCCGTCCTGCGCCGTCGAGCAGGTTGCTCACCGCCCGGCGCTGACTGGCGACGAACGTGTTGACGGTGTCCAGACTGGCGGGCTCGCCCCGCTGCACGGCGGCGGCGGTGAGCAGGCGAATGCCCTGGCGGGTGTCGGCGTCCATGTCGTCGAGGACGGCGCTGTAGCCGATGCGGTCACCGCGCAGCTCGGCGGCCTCGCCGAGCCGGGTCCGGGCGAAGTCCAGAAAGAGCTGGCCACGGCTGATGTCCGAGCTGGCCAGGGCGAGCTGGGCCCGCTCGGTGGACCTCTTCATACCGTAGAGCGCATCGCCGGGGACGGCGTCCTCGCTGGCGGCGGAGATGCCGGAGACGGCGATGGCGCCGGCTGCGATGCCGACCAGGATCGCTCCCCGGGCCCGGGCCCGTCGGGCGGTGACCGCCGGCAGCAGCGAACCACGGCTCGTGGCCGCGGGACGCGGGGCGGCCGGCTCGGCGGTCGCCGGGGTGGTGCCGATTCCCTCGCGCTCGGCGGTGGCGAGCAGCATCGCTCGCAGGCCGGTGCGGAAGTCGGGATCCACCTCGACCGTGGGGGGATCGACGCCGAGTCGCTGGCCCACCGCGACGAGCGGCGCCAGTTGGTTGTCCACTCGGGACCGCACGTGGTGTCGCCGGCCGCCGTTGGCCTCGTCGAGAAGTTGCGCGAAGCGCTTGGCACGCCGGCGGGAGAAGAGGTTGTTGTCCACCGCAGGCACCTCCTCTCGCTGGTCACGGCCGGTCGGCCGCCGTCGTTTCCAGCGACCGGGCGGCGTTGTGACACCACGGAGGTGAGGCGCCGTCCGGCGTGCCGGACGGACCTCGGTGCCCCGGGCCTGCCGGGACATCCACCGGTCGCACCCGGAGAAACGCGGCGGACCGGGCACGGGTTACGGGCCGGGCGGGGCGGAAATCACAGAAAGTGATCGTCGTCACCGGGTGAGAGCCGCCCTGAGCTGCGCATACATGATCGCGCTGGCCTGGCCCGTCAGCGATTCACGGCTGGAAGCCGTCGGGCAGCAGCCGTGCCAGCGCCCGAACGGCCCGATATTGCAGAGCCTTGATGGCACCCTCGTTCTTGCCCATGGCCCGGGCCGTCTCGGCCACCGAGAAGCCCTGCAGGAACCGGAGCACGATGCACTCCTGCTGCTCCGGGTTGAGCTGCTTGACGGCGGTGAGCAGGGCGACGTTGGTGATGTGTTCGACCACTGCGGCTTCCGGGCTGCCCTCGGGCCCCCGATCCTCACGGTCGGCGTCGAGCACGTCCCCGGTGGTGACCTCCAGCCGGTACCGGCCGGACTTGAAGTGGTCCGCGACCAGGTTGCGGGCGATGGTCACCAGCCAGGCGCCGAGATCGCGGCCCTGCCAGGTGAAGCTGCCGATCCGCTTGAGGGCGCGCAGGAACGTGTCCGACGTCAGATCCTCGGCGAGTTGGCGGTTGCCGACCCGGAAGTAGACGAACCGGAAGACGGTGTCCACGTACCGGTCGTAGATGAGACCGAACGCCTCGGACTCGCCGGCCTGCGCCCGCTCGATCAGCGTCCAGACCTCGGTGGCCGGGTCGGACGGGTCCGGGCGGCTCGGGAAGCCGGTCGGGGTGGTCGAGGTGGCGGCCGGAACCGCCGGGATCACCGCCGTCTCGCCCGTCGCCGGGTCGGTGGCCGCCGCCGGCGCGTCGCCGGCCCGACGACCCTGGGAGGGCATCATGGGTCGGGCCGGTGTGGCGACACGCCCACCCGCCGGCATCGCGTTGCCACCGGGCACCGCCGGTCTCGGCGGAGGCTCGTTGGTGTGCGGGCGGTTCCGGGTCCGCTGGGCAGGGCCCTCGCCGCGCATCGCGGCGTGCGGGTCGCTCAGTGGCGCGCGGGTCGCCGGGCGTTCGTTCACCTGCGAGCGGGGCGTCTGACCGGTTAGGCCGACGGGGCGTTCCGCGTATCCGAAGGTGGTCACCGCGCCGCCCCCGTCCCGGTGGTCGCCGGACGGGCTGGTTTGTGGGTCGGTGCGGACCGACCGGGCAACCGGTCGGGCAGGACTGTTCCGGGGTGTGCCGACGGGCGGCAGTTCCCCTTGAGGTGCTGGTCCAATGCGCTCACAGGCACGGGGGCCTCCTCGGGCTGAGGGGTTGTCGACTCACGGCAAATGGGGTGAGCCGACCCGAGTGATAATAGGGCCAACGTCACCCGCGCGTGGCAAGTCCGTTACACAGGGCGGAAGTATTTCCCGCCGTGTCGCACCGGTGGCGGACCGGTTGTCCGTCGTGTGCGTTTGACTTTCGGCCGACCCGGTGTTCCAGGATGGATCCCCAGGTCGGAGGGCAGTTCGACCAATCGGCTGAGGGGTGCCCACCGCCCGCTGGGCCGGACGGGCCGAACCGCCTGCCAGACGCTCCACTCGTCCCGTCAGCCGGACTGGACTGGAGCATCGGCGGCACGACGGGTGTCCCGTTGACGGGACGCCGGACGGTCCGGCGCACGCCACCGTCGGACGTGGCCAGTCGACCGCCGCTGTGCCAGACTCGACCACCGTGCAGGACTCCCCGGCAGACTCGCCGCCGAACCTCGCCGACCGGGTTCGCCGGGCGGCTCTCCACCACGGTGACCGGCCCGCGCTGCACTGGCGGGACCAGCGCGTCAGCTGGTCCGAACTGGACACCGCCGTGACCGCCGCCGCATACGGTCTGGCCGCCGCCGTGCCGCCCACCGAACCGGACGACACACCGCCCCGAGTCGCGATCGCACTGCCCAACACCCCCGATTTCGTGATCGGCTGGCTCGGCGCGCTGCGGGCCGGGCTGGTCCCGGTTCCGGTCAACCCCGGCTTCACCGCCCCGGAGCTGCGGCACGTGCTGGCCGACTCCGGCGCGTCGCTGCTGATCGGCACCGAGCGGGTCCGCGGCCTCGTCGCCGAGGTGGCCGCCGACCTGCCCGCGCTCGCCGCCGTGCACGCCACGCCGCCGACCGCCGCGCAGCCCGAACCGCGTCCCCGCCCACGCAGAGGTGGCGACGACCTCGCCGTACTGCTCTACACGTCCGGCACCGAGGGCCGCCCGAAGGGCGCGATGCTCTCCCACCGCGCGCTGCTGGCCAACCACGACCAGGTGGACGCGATCGAGCCCCCGGTGGTCGGCCCGGACGACACGGTGCTGCTGGCCCTGCCGCTGTTCCACGCGTACGGGCTCAACTCCGGGCTCGGCGCGGTCGTCCACCACGGCGCCGCCGGTGTACTGCTCGACGATCCGGACCCGACCGCGGCGCTCGCCGAGATCGCCCGACACCGGGTCAGCGTGCTGGTCGGCGTACCGTCGATGTTCCTCGCCTGGGCCGGCGCCGACGCGGTCCGCGCGGCGACCGCGTCGGTGCGGGTGGCCGTGTGTGGCGCGGCGCCGCTGGAACCCGCGGTCGCGGCGCGCTTCACCGCGGCGGCCGGCCACCCGGTGCACGTCGGCTACGGCCTCACCGAGACCGCGCCCGTGCTCACCTCCACCCTGGTCGGTCCGACGGCCAAGGCCGGCTCGATCGGCCGGCCGCTGCCCGGCATCCAGCTGCGCCTGGTCTGGCCGGACTCCGAGGTCCTGTGGCGCGACGGGCAGGCGGTCCCCGACGACGACACGGACGAGCTGGACATCTCCGACATCGCACCGGGCGCCGACCCGGGGCAGATCGTCGTACGCGGCCCCAACCTCTTCGACGGCTACTGGCCGGACGGCCGCGACGGTCCGGACGCCGACGGCTGGTGGGGCACCGGCGACATCGCGTACGCCGACGCCGACGGCGACCTCTTCCTCGTCGACCGGCTCGGCGAGCTGATCCTGGTGAACGGGTTCAACGTCTATCCGCACGAGGTCGAGCTGGTGCTCGCCGGGCACCCCGGGGTGGCCGAGTCGGCGGTACTGGGTGTGCCGCACCCGCGAACCGGCGAGACTGTGCGGGCGTACGTGGTGCCGGCGCCGGGGCGGCCGGTCAGCGGCGAGGAGTTGCTCGCACACTGCGCACGGAACCTGGCCCGGTTCAAGTGCCCGACCGCCGTCGAGTTCGTCGACGCACTGCCCCACTCGGCGATCGGCAAGGTACGAAAGCCCCAGCTCCGGTCGGCGACCCCGACCGGGCCGCCCGCACCCGCCGACGACGCCCGCCCGGAGGTACCCGATGGCCACTGACGCCCGGCTCGCCCTGATCACCCGACCCGGCTGCCACCTGTGCGACGACGCCAAGGCAGCGCTCGACCGGGTGGTGGCGGTCACCGGTGACAAGTGGGTCGAGTGGGACGTCACCGGCGACGAGGAGCTGGAACGGGAGTACGGGGACCGGCTGCCGGTGGTGATGCTCGACGGCAAGGAGCACGGTTACTGGCGGGTCGAGGAGGAACGGCTGCTGCGGGACCTGACCACACCGCAGCTCTGAGGTGCCCACCGTGCACACGTACGGGTTGACCGGCCACTTCACCCGGGTCGACGGGCTGCGGGCCACGGTCGTGAGGACGGCCAGCACCCGCCGGTGCTGCTCGGTGTCCGGCGGGAGGGTGAGCTTGGTGAAGATGTTGCGCACGTGCTTCTCCACCGCGCCGTCGCTGACCACCAGGGCTCGCGCGATGGCCGTGTTCGACCGACCCTCGGCCATCAGCGCGAGCACCTCCCGCTCGCGCGGCGTCAACTCGCGCAGCGGGTCGTCGCGGCGGCGTCGGGCGAAGAGTTGGCCGACCACCTCCGGGTCGAGCACCGTGCCGCCGGCCGCCACCCGGCGCAGCGCGTCCAGGAACTCGTCGATCGCCGCCACCCGGTCCTTCAGCAGGTAGCCGATCCCGCCGCCGCCGGCGCCGCCGGTGGTGGCGAGCAGATCATCGGCGTACGACACCTCGACGTACTGGGAGAGCACCAGGATCGGGGTACGTGGCACCAGTTGGCGCGCCTGCACCGCCGCCCGCAGCCCCTCGTCGGTGTGGGTCGGCGGCATCCGCACGTCGACGATCGACGCGTCGGGTCGGTGCTCGACCACCGCCTCGACGAGTGTGTCGCCATCTCCGACGGCGGCCACCACCTGGTGCCCACTCTCGGTCAGCAGCCGTACCAGCCCCTCCCGGAGCAGGACGGCGTCGTCGGCGATCACGATGCGCATGGGTGTGGTGTCTACCACGTCGGGGCCGCCTTCCGGGGGTTCACAGCGGCAGTTCGGCCCGGATCTCGGTGGGGCCGCCGTTCGGGCTGATCACGGCCAGTTCACCGCCGGCCGCCCGGACCCGGTCGGCGATGCCGGCCAGCCCGTGGCCCTTGGCCAGGTGCGCGCCGCCCTGCCCGTCGTCGCCCACCCGCACCTGGAGGTGGGTGCCCTGGCGGGCCACGGCGACCATGGCCTCGGTGGCCCGACTGTGCTTGGCGATGTTGGTCAGCGCCTCGGCCACCACGAAGTACGCGGTGTTCTCCACCGCCGGGTCGAGTCGGCCGTCCCGCGTACCCAGTTGCTGGTCGACCTGGAGCTCGATGGGGATGAGCCCGCGGCCGGCGAGCGCGGCCAGTGCGCTGGGCAGACCTCGGTCGACCAGGATCGGTGGGGCGATGCCCCGGGACAGTGCCCGCAGTTCGGCAAGCGTCTCCCGGGTCTGGGTCACCTCCTCGTCGAGGGTCCGTCCGGCCTCCTCCGGGTCGGAGGCGAGCTGCATCCGGGCCCGGCTGAGGTCCATCGCGAGCCGGACCAGGCGCTGCTGCGGGCCGTCGTGGATGTCGCGTTCCAGCCGGCGCAGCGCGGACGCCTCGGCGGACACCGCGGCCCGCTTCTGCTCCTCGAGCACGGTGATCCGATCCCGCATCTCGGCTACACCGGTCAGCAGGGCCCGGGCGAAGCTGGCCTGGAGCAGCGCACAGCCCCGAGCCACGATTGGCAGGGTGATCAGGAAAAACACCCCGATTGCGGTGTTCAGCCCGATCCGGGCGGTGGTCGAGTCGCCCAGGCCGAGGAGTTGCGCCAGGTCCTGGTCGCCCTCGGTCGGGCGGGGCAGGGCCCAGTCGTACGCCCAGTAGAGGGAGTTGGCGATCGCGACGACCTACCAGCCGACGGTGACCACGAAGGTGGCCAGCGCCACGATCAACCGCAGGAGTCCGTGCGCCAGGTCGAGCCAGGACTGCGCGTCGCGCATCGGCAGGAAGATCCGCCGCCAGGCGCTCGCGCCCGCCTCCGGCAGCCGGTAGCGGGGTCGGATCCGGGGCTGCCGGAGCACGGCGGGCAGCCGCAGGCGCTCGATGTCGGCCAGCCCGCGCGCGGCGTACAGGGTGCCGCTGAGGATCGGCAGGCCGATCACGGTGACCATCAGGCCGATGCCCGCCGAGAGGCCGGCAATGAGGACGACGAAGCTGGCCACGCCCAGTGGCAGGCCGAGCAGCACGTACCCGGAGTCGACGAAGAGTTGGCGGGGAATACTCCGTGCCAGCGGCTGGCGATCGCTGGTGGCGGCTACGGCGGTCATGGCTCAAAGGCTAGGCAGCCCTCGATCGGCACCCCGATCCCGAAGCCCGGTCTCTCCCCGGTAGTGCTGCCCCCACCCCACCCGTTCTCCCCGCGCACCCCCACCTCACTCCGCTCCCCGCCCCACCCCCCTCTCCGCGCCGATCTCGCAATTGCTGTTGAGGATTTGCCCTGGCGTGCGCGTTATGCGGCGACAGGCGTTATGCGGCGACAGAATGTGCAAAATCGCGGGGTGGGGCGGGCCGGGTGAGGGCGCGGGATTGGTCAGAGAAGTCGGGATTGAGCAATAATCGCGCGGGCGGTGAGTGCTCAATCAATCTTGTGGAATGGGGTGGCAGGTGGGGTCGTGTCCCGGAGCGGCAAGATCGCGATTTGTGCACGTCTTCACAAGCGCCTACTCTGTGAGTCCGACGCGCCCTGCTAGCACAGCCGGCAATCTCGGTCGCCAGCGGGAGTCCATAAGCGGCCGACCAGCAGAGTTGGCCGAGGATCGCACCGCACGGAGTCTCATGAGTCAGCACCGTCAGTCAGGTGCGCCCGGCCGCGCCGGTGGCGTACCGGCGCTCCCGGATCTTCCCGAGGCGACCGTCGCTCGGCTCCCGGAATACCTGCGCGCGCTGCACAACCTCGCCGACGCCGGGCACGAGACGATCTCCAGTGAGGGTCTTTCGGCGGCTGCCGGGGTCAATTCCGCCAAGCTCCGCAAAGACCTCTCCCACCTCGGCTCGTACGGCACCCGGGGCGTCGGCTACGACGTCGCGTTGCTGATCGAGCAGATCGAGTATGTGCTCGGGCTCACTCAGCGTCGCGCGGTGGCCCTGGTCGGCGTGGGTAATCTCGGTCACGCTCTGGCCGGCTACGACGGGTTCGCCAGCCGGGGCTTCCGGATCGCCGCACTGCTCGACGCCGATCCCTCCCGGGTCGGTGAAGAGATCAACGGCCTGGTTGTCCGGCATGTCGACGAGCTGCCGGCGGTCGCCGCGGAGGAGTCCATCGCTATCGGCGTGATCGCCACCCCGGCCCCCGCCGCCCAGCGGGTCGCCGATCAGCTGGTCGCGGTCGGCGTGACGAGCATCCTCAACTTCGCGCCCTGCGTACTCTCTGTTCCGGAGGGGGTCGACGTGCGCAAGGTCGACCTCGCCATCGAGCTGCAAATTTTGTCCTTCCACGAGCACCGTAAGGCGTCGCTGACTGCGCTGCCCGCCACCGGCGGGTCCGCTCTCACCGCCCTGCCCGGCGGGCTCGCGGCCACCGACACCCAGGAGGCGATCGGCACGTGAAACTGCTCGTCGTCGGTGCGTCCTACCGGACCGCCCCGGTCGCCACGCTGGAGCAGCTGGCCGTGCCCCCCGCCGACCTCACCCGCACCCTGGACCGCCTGGTCGCCCAGCCGTACGTGAGCGAGGCGGCACTCGTCTCCACCTGCAACCGGGTGGAGGTGTACGCCGCCGTGTCCGGTTTCCACGGTGGGCTCGGCGACATCTGCGCCGTACTGGCCGAGGAGGCCGGCAGCACGCCAGCGGCCCTCGCCCACCACCTGTACGTCCACTACGACACCGCCGCCGTGGACCACGTCTTCCGCGTCGCCACCGGGCTGGACTCCATGGTCGTGGGCGAGGCGCAGATCCTCGGCCAGCTGCGTGACGCGTACCACTGGGCCGCCGGCGCCGACTCTGCCGGCCGTCTGCTGCACGAGCTGATGCAGCAGGCGCTGCGCGTCGGCAAGCGGGCCCACGCCGAGACCAGCATCGACCGGGCCGGCCAGAGCGTGGTGACCACCGCGCTGGAGCTGGCGGCCGGGCACCTCGACGGCGACCTCGCCGGCCACCCGGCCCTGGTGATCGGGGCCGGCGCGATGGGTTCGCTCGGGGTGGCCACGCTGTCCCGGCTGGGGGCGGGGCCGCTCACGGTCACCAACCGGGGCGCCGACCGGGCCGTCCGGCTCGCCGAGTCGTACGGGGCGAGTGCCGCGCCGATGACCGAGCTGGCCGCCACGCTTTCCACAGTGGACATCGTAGTGGCCGCCACCGCGTCCACCGAACCGGTCCTCACCCGGGCGGTGGTCACCGCCGCGCTCGCCGATCGTGACCCGGCCCGGGGCCCGCTGGTCCTGCTCGATCTGGCCGTTCCGCGCGACGTCGAGGAGGGCGTCGCCGACCTGCCCGGCGTCGAGGTGATCGACATCGACCGGATGGCGGCGCTGCTCGCCGACGGCCCGGCCGCGGCGGACGCCGCCGCCGTCGAACGGATCGTGCTCGGCGAGGTGGAGGGCTTCCTCACCTGGCTGCGCGGCGCCGACGTGGCACCCACCGTGGCGGCGCTGCGGGGTCGCGCCGACGACGTCGTCGCCGCCGAGCTGCGCCGCCTGGCCCAGCGCCGCCCCGACCTCGGCGACGACCTGCGCGCCGAGGTGGCCCGTACGGTGCACCGGGTGGTGCAGCGGCTGCTGCACCAGCCCACCGTCAAGGTCCGCCAGCTCGCCGCCGAGCCCGGTGGTGACCAGTACGCGGCCCTGCTGCGTGAGCTGTTCGACCTTGAGGTGCCGCAGACCTCGCCGGTCGACACCGTCCCGGACGTGCTGACCCCCGACCTCGGCATGACGCTCCCGGACGCCGCCCCGGTGTCCGGAACCGACGCCGCCGAACCGACCCCACCCACCGGAGGTGCGCGTTGACCGCCCCCCTGCGCCTCGGCACCCGGGGCAGCACCCTGGCCATGGCCCAGTCCGGCCACGTCGCCGAGGCGGTGACCGCCGCCACCGGCCGCCCGGTCGAGCTGGTCGAGGTGGTCACCGCGGGCGACCGCTCCAACGCGCCGGTGCACCGGCTCGGCGTCGGAGTGTTCGTCTCCGCGCTGCGCGACGCGCTGACCGCCGGGACGATCGACTTCGCGGTGCACTCGTACAAGGACCTGCCCACGGCCGCCGCAGGCGGGCTGCACATCGCGGCGGTGCCGGCGCGGCAGGACCCACGGGACGCGCTGGTCGCCCGCAGCGGCTGGACGCTCGCCGAGCTGCCGCCCGGCGCCACGGTGGGCACCGGCGCGCTGCGCCGTATCGCCCAGTTGCAGGCGCTCGGCCTGCAACTGGAGGTCACCCCGATCCGCGGCAACATCGACACCCGCCTGGCGCGGGTGCTCGGCCCCGACGCCGACCTCGACGCCGTCGTCCTGGCTCGGGCCGGGCTGGCCCGGATCGGTCGGGTCGACGTGATCACCGAGACGCTGGACCCGATGCTGATGCTGCCCGCGCCCGCCCAGGGCGCGCTGGCCGTGGAGTGCCGGGCCGACGCCCAGGACCTGGTCGAGCTGCTCGGAACGCTCGACCACGCACCGTCGCGCGCTGCGGTCACCGCGGAACGCGCGTTGCTGGCAACCCTGGAGGCCGGGTGCAGCGCACCCGTCGCCGCCTACGCCGAGCTCGCCGAAGGCGAGACCGGTGATGAGATCTACCTGCGCGGGGCGGTGATCAGTCCGGACGGCACTCGTGACCTCCGGCTGTCCCGCACCGGAACGCCCGCCGACGCGGCGGAGATCGGTAAGGCACTCGCCGCCGAACTCCTCGAACTCGGCGCCGACTCGATCCTCGGCCACGAAGGACACACCGGCCCGGGGACCCAGCAATTTGGGAGCACAGAATGACCCGCACCCGTAAGCCCGTCGGCCGTATCGCGTTCGTCGGGGCGGGCCCCGGCGACCCAGGTCTGCTGACCCGCCGGGCGCACGACGCCCTGGTCGACGCCGACCAGGTGATCTACGACCGGGGAGTCCCGGAGTCGCTGCTCGCCGCCGTCCGCGCCGAGGCCAGAGACGACGCCGAGTTCACCCCGGCCGAAGGTGCGCCGGGGGACGTGGCGAAGGTGTTGATCTCCGCGGCCCGATCCGGGCTGAACGCGGTGCACCTGGTCGCCGGCGACCCGTTCGGCCACGACTCGGTGGTCAAGGAGGTGCAGGCCGTCGCCCGTACCGCCGCCCACTTCGAGGTCGTGCCCGGCGTCGGCCAGGCCGAGGGCGTGGCCACCTACGCGGGGGTTCCGCTGCCGGGCGTACGTACCGCCGCCGACGTCGAGGACGTCAGCGCGCTGGACTTCGAGGCGCTGGCCGCCGCCGTCGGCCGGGGTTCGCTCGCGCTCGCGGTGGACGCAGGTGACCTCGCCGCCGTCCGGGACGGGCTGCTGGCTGCCGGCGTCGACGGCACCACCGGCGTCGGGGTGACCGGGGACGGCACCGGCGAGACCCAGTACACGACCACGTCGACCGTGGACAGCTTCGTGGCCGCCGCGCTCGGCTTCACCGGCCGGGTGGTGCTCACCGTCGGGGTCGGGGTCGGACAGCGCGACAAGCTGAGCTGGTGGGAGAACCGCCCGCTGTACGGCTGGAAGGTGCTGGTACCCCGTACCAAGGAGCAGGCCGGCGCGATGAGTGCACGGCTGCGGGCGTACGGGGCGATCCCGTGCGAGGTGCCGACCATCGCGGTCGAGCCGCCGCGCACCCCGGCCCAGATGGAGCGGGCGGTCAAGGGCCTGGTCGACGGCCGGTACGCCTGGGTGATCTTCACCTCGGTCAACGCCGTACGCGCGGTCTGGGAGAAGTTCGCCGAGCACGGCCTGGACGCCCGGCACTTCGGCGGGGTCAAGATCGCCTGCATCGGCGAGGCGACCGCGGACGCGGTCCGCGCGTTCGGCATCCAGCCCGAGCTGCTCCCCGCCGGGGAACAGTCCTCGGAAGGGCTGCTGGCCGAGTTCTCGCCACATGACGAGATCCTCGACCCGGTCGGCCGGGTGCTGCTGCCGCGTGCCGACATCGCCACGGAGACGCTCGCCGCCGGGCTCACCGAGCGCGGCTGGGAGGTCGACGACGTGACCGCGTACCGGACGGTGCGGGCGGCGCCGCCGCCGGCCGAGATCCGGGACGCGATCAAGTCGGGCGGGTTCGACGCGGTGCTCTTCACGTCTTCGTCGACCGTGCGGAACCTCGTCGGTATCGCGGGGAAGCCGCACGCGCGCACGGTTGTTGCCGTGATTGGGCCCAAGACGGCGGAGACCGCGACGGAGTTCGGCCTTCGGGTCGACGTCCAGCCCCCGCACGCCTCGGTGCCCGACCTGGTGGAGGCGCTGGCCGCCTACGCCGTCGAGCTGCGCGAGAAGCTGGCCGCCATGCCGGCCAAGCAGCGTCGTGGCTCGAAGGTGCAGGGGCCGACCGCTCTGCGCTTCCGGTAGTCGTCGTCAGGAGGACCCTTCCATGTCGTACCCCGAGATCCGGCCTCGCCGCCTGCGCCGCACCCCGGCGATCCGCCGGCTGGTGTCCGAGACCCGGGTCGACCCGGCCGAGCTGATCGTGCCGATGTTCGTCAAGGAAGGGTTGACCGAGCCACGGGCCATCGCGTCGCTCCCGGGGGTGCTTCAGCACTCCCGGGACTCGCTGCGCAAGGCGGCTGCCGAGGCCGTGCAGGCCGGCGTCGGCGGGATCATGCTCTTCGGGGTCCCCGAACGGCGTGACCCGACCGGGTCCGGCGGCATCGACCCGAACGGCATCCTGAACGTCGCCATCCGCGACGTGGTGGCCGAGGTCGGCGACGCCACCGTCGTGATGAGTGACCTGTGCCTGGACGAGTTCACCTCGCATGGGCACTGCGGGGTGCTCGCCCCCGACGGCGACGTGGACAACGACGCCACCCTGGCCGCCTACGCCGAGATGGCGGTGGCGCAGGCCGCCGCCGGGGTCGACGTGGTCGGGCCGTCCGGGATGATGGACGGCCAGGTCGGCGTGGTACGCCGGGCGCTCGACGCCGCCGGGTACCAGGACGTGGCCGTGCTGGCGTACGCGGTGAAGTACGCGTCCGCCTTCTACGGCCCGTTCCGGGACGCCGTGGAGTCGTCGCTTGAGGGTGACCGGCGCTCCTACCAGCAGGACCCGGCCAACCTGCGCGAGTCGCTGCGCGAGGTGGCGCTCGACGTCGCCGAGGGCGCCGACATGGTGATGGTCAAGCCGGCGCTGCCCTACCTCGACGTGGTGTCGGCGGTCCGGGCCGCGGTGGACGTCCCGGTCGCCGCCTACCAGGTCTCCGGCGAGTACGCGACTGTCGAGGCCGCCGCCGCGAACGGCTGGATCGACCGGGAACGGGTGATGATGGAGACCCTCACCTCGATCAAGCGGGCCGGCGCGCAGATCATCCTCACCTACTGGGCGGTCGAGGCCGCCGGTCTGCTCCGCCAGCGTTACTGAACGCCTGCTCGGTGCTGCTGGGCTCTATCTGTCGGGGTGGACCAGGACGGGCGGATCATCCAACCGATGGCCGACCGGGACGACGACCACGACGGTGCCGGCCGCCGCTACCCCGCACACCTCGACACGATCCTCGATCCTGATCCAGGGGAGTGGTGGGGGGACATCTACGGGCTGGCGCGACCACCGGAGACATACCACCGCAGTTCGGCCGACCGCGAGGCGCGACGCCGGCGCAGCCAGTGGGAGGTGCGGGTCGCGCAGTATCGGCATCTGCCCCTCGAAGCTGTACGAGTAGGCCGAGGCCGGCACGTCCGCGACCAGGGTGTCCCACAGGTTGTGCAGGCCAGCCTCGTACAGCGGGGCGAGCTGGTCCGACGGCGTCGGCTGCGCGCCGGTGGCGATGGGATCGTCCGGCCGAGGGAAGACGTGCTGGTCGTGCCCGTGCCCCACTCGGTGCCCGGGTCGACGCCCACCTGGCCGATCGAGTCGAGCACGGTGGCGCCGCGGCGGAGCACGACGCGTCGTCGCCGTTGAACAGGCTCGCCCCGGTGGTCTGGTCGGCCTGGGCGAGGATGGCCGCTCCGGCCGAGGCGCTGGCGAACACGAAGGCGTCCCCGGCGGCGACGGTCCCCGTCAGCGCGATCGTGGTCGCCGTGGTGGAGCCGTTGAAATGGGTGGACGGGGTAAACGCACGTTAAGGTGCCCTGCTGTCCACCGTCCATCCCCTAGTGGACACTGTCGTGAAATTCCTCAGCGTGGCGGATCGAGGCGGTGCACCAGCTCAGCGACGTCGACGCTGTATTCGCACCAGTCCCGGTCGGGCCGGTAGCCCAGCTCCGCGTTTACCTTGAGCATCGCCTCGTTGGCCTGCGCGTTCCAGGTCTGCACCTCGACCAGCTTCGGCTCGGCGGAGCGCAGCTCCAGCAGCATCCGCGCCTTGATCGCCCGGTCGATCCCGTAACCGCGGTGGTCCTGCCCGACGATCGTGTCGTACTGGTCGGCGCGGGTCGGGTGCTGTGCCGGAACCACGACCTCGGTCAGACCGGCCACCTCACCACTCTGCTCGTGCCGGGCCAACACGATGTACGGCTTCATGCCGCGCCGGTGCAGGGTATCGAGGCTGTCCCGTAGGCGCTCCGGGTCGTAGGAGCTGGGACGTAGCTCGCCGTCGTCGACGTCGCGCACCTCGGCCTTGGCCCGCGCGTACGACTCGATCAGGTCGTCCGGTGGCCCGCCCGGGTAGAACCCCAGGTGGTAGCCCGCACCGATCCCGGTGGCCATCTCGGTCAACTCGACCCAGTCCACCGAGGTCAGGTCGAGCACGCTGCGCGTCTCCACGTACTCCCGGGTGAAGCCGAGCGCCTCGTAGAAGGCCACCGCCGGCGTGTCGCCGACCACCTCGACCCCGATCGACCGGAAGCCCTCCTGGTAGACCCGGCGGGCCGCGCGCAGGACCAGGTCACGGCCGAGGCCGCTGCGTCGCGCCGAGGGGTGCACCAGCACCTCGAGCACCCCGATGTCACCGAGCAGGAGCACGTGGACCTGCCCGAGGACGGCACCGACCTCACCTGCGGCGCTCGGCTCGGCCTGGGCGAGCCAGGAGATCCGCCGCTCACCGGGCATCACCTCGGCCAGATACTCCCGCAGGGAGGTCTCCCGCCACGGCGGGTCCTGCGGCAGATCGGCCGCCAGCACCGCGTTCAGAGTGGTCAACAGCGACGCGATCTCGGCTGAGGACGCGGTCCTGGGGTCCCACTCGCGCACCATCACCTGTCTAGCTTGCCGCTAACGGCTGCCCGGGGGAAGTGCCTAGTCCTCCAATGTACGCGGACGATCACATTACCGGCGGCTGGCCCGTCCGTACCGGTCAGCGGTGGTGTAGACGGCCTGGGCATACCGCCGCACGTCGTTGTACGACAGGATCGCGTTCCACCAGTCGCCGGGGATGCTGAGGTTGCGGCCGCCCTTGCAGAGGTAGTTGCCGGCTGCCAGCGCGGCGTCGTCCAGGTCGTGCGGGTCCTTGACCCCGTCCCGGTCGGCGTCGGCGCCGATCTCCTGCCAGGTGGTCGGGATGAACTGCATCGGCCCGATCGCCCGGTCGTAGGTGCTGTCGTTGTCGAGCGACCCGTGGTCGGTGTCGATGATCCGCATCCGGCCACCCGTACCGTCCAGCGGCAGCCCGATGATCTGGGGCAGGGCCTTGCCGTCAGGCCCCAACCGCGCACCGTTGGCCGAGCCGTGCCCGGACTCGATCTGGCCGATCGCGGCCAACGTCGTCCAGCTCAACGCGCAGCTACGGTTGGTCTGGGCGAGCACCAGCTCCGCGTACCCGTACGCCTGCATGGCGGCCGGGGGGATGCCGGCCTGGGCACCGACCTGCTGCGCCCAACCGGCCAGGGCGTCCGACGGACGACCGCCGACCGTGGGCCCGACGGCCGGCCCGGTCGGCATGCCGCCGGTCGGGAACGCCCCGGTGGGCAGCGCGCCCGTCGGTACCGCGCCTGTCGGCACCGCTCCGCTGGGCAGCGGGCCGGTCGGCCGTGGGTCGAGCGGCAGCGCCGGCGGCACGGCCACGGTCGGCGCGGCCGAGGCGTCGACGGCCACCGGTTCAGAACCGCGGATGGTCGCCGGGACGAGCAGCGCTCCCGCCGCGGCGGTCGCGGTGACCAGGGCCAGCAGGAAGACTCCGGGGACGGTGAGGCGACCACTGGGACGGCGGGACCACGCCCGGGTCGCCCGGGCGGCGCTCACCGCGGCCTGGCGTGGCGGTGGCAGACGCACGGCGTGCGCGAACGGCACGCGCCGCCGCCGGCCGGGCGGGACCGCCGGTACGACGGCGACGCCGTCCACCTTGGTCGCCGTCAGCTCGGTGGCGGTGGCACCCGCCGTGGCTGTGCCGTCGCCGGTCTTGGCGGTGTCCGCAATGGGGTCGGCCGCCGTGGCGGCGTCGGCTGCCGCCGGGGTCGTGGTCTTCGGGTCGGTCGTGCCGCTGCGCAGCCAGGGCCGGCGCGGGCGAGGCACGGCCGCGGGCGCCGGATCCGGCGCGGCGCCCGACTCCGCCAGCGGCCCGTCCAGCGGCGCGGCCGGTCGAAGCGGTTGCACACGCGTCTTGTCCTCGCCGTCCACCACCCGTCGAGTATCACTCATGTCCCGGCGGGCGTCAGGTCCACGTACCCTGCTTGCATGCCCCGGTACGAGTTCCGTTGCCGCGCCTGCGGCGACACTTTCGAGGTCAACCGTCCGATGGCGGAGGCCGGAGCGCCGGCCACCTGCCCGCACGGCCATGCCGACACGGTCAAGTTGCTCTCGGCGGTGTCGGTCACCGGTCGCGGCACCAGCACCGGCACCGCGCAGGCGTCCGGCGGTGGTGGCGGCTGCTGTGGTGGCGCCTGCGGCTGCTAACCCGGCGGTTTCGGCGGCAGACTCGTGAACCGGCCTTGCCGGGACCGGGTTCGAGTGGCACCTTGAGGCGGCACGTGCCCGGCCGTTCTCACGATGCGTGACCGCTCGGACTCAGGCAGCATGAACCCGACGTCACGGGCGGAGGTTCCACGCATGTCGCCACGGATCCAGCTCCCGAGCGGTTGGGTGACCTTCGTGTTCACCGACATCGAGGGCTCGACCCGGCTGGCCCAGCTTCTCGGCGCGGACTACCGCCCGGTGCTCGCCGAGCATCGGCGGTTGCTGCGTCGCACGCTGGCTGCCACCGGTGGTGCCGAACTGTTGACCGAGGGCGACTCGTTCTTCCTGGCCTTCGACGACGCGGCGGCGGCGCTGACGTCCTGCCTGACCGCCCAGCGGGCCCTGGCGAACCACGACTGGCCGACCGAGGAGGCCGCACCCCGGGTGCGGATGGGTCTGCACACCGGCTACGCCGAGCCCCGCGACGGGGAGTACGCCAGCCCCGAGGTGCACCGGGCCGCCCGGGTGGCCGCGGCCGCACACGGCGGCCAGGTGCTCTGTTCGGCGTCGACGGCCCGCCGGGCCGACCCGCTGCCACCGGGCGCCACCCTGCTGGACCTGGGCCTGCACCGGTTGCGTGGCTTCGATGACCGGGAGCGGCTGTTCCAACTCGTCGCTCCCGGCCTGGAGCGGCAGTTCCCTCGCCCGCGTACCGCGGAGGCGGTGGCGCACAACCTGCCCACCCAGGTGACCTCGTTCGTCGGTCGGCAGGTCGAGCGCGCCGAGCTGAGTCGGCTGGTCGAACGGCACCGGCTGGTGACGGTGCTGGGCGCGGGCGGCGCGGGTAAGACCCGACTCGCCGTGGAGCTGGCCGCCGGAGTTGTCGAGGCGTACCCCGATGGGGTCTGGTTTGTCGACATCGCAGCGGTGACCGACCCGGGGTTGGTGGCGTTCGCCATCGCCGCGGTGCTCGGGCTGCGGCCCGAGCCGGGCCGCCCGATGCTGGACACGCTCGTCGAGTACGCGGCCGCTCGCCGGATGCTGGTCGTGCTGGACACCTGCGACACGCAACCGGCGGCCTGCGGCGAGGTCATCTCACGGCTGCTCTCCGGCGGGGGCGGCGTGCGGGTGCTGGCGACCAGCCGCGAGTCGTTCAGCCTGCCCGGCGAGGTGGTGTGGCGAATTCCGCCGCTCTCGGTCGACCCGGGTGCCGACGGCGCGGAGAGTGACGCGGTGGCACTGCTGCTGGACCGCACAACGGCGGCCCGTGGCGGCAGGCAGCCGGAGCCGGCCGAGTCGGCCGATCTGCGCCGGGTCGTGCGGCGGTTGGACGGGCTGCCACTCGCCATCGAGTTGGCGGCCGCCCGGCTGCGGGTGCTCTCCGTGGGTCAGCTCGCCGAGCGGCTGGACGACGTCCTCGGCACTCTGGACGCCGGACGGGAGGACCCGGAGCCACCACCGGTGGAGCGGGGCTGGTCCGGCAACCAACAGGACACCGTGGACCTGGTGGCCGCGGCGATCGGTACGCCGCCGCCCACCCCGGCGAGCAGGGCCGTGCAGCGGTCAGCCACCGAACGGCACCTGACCATGCAGGCCACCGTGACCTGGTCGTACCGGACGTTGGGGCCGCGGGCCGGGCGGCTGTTGCGCTGGATGGCCGTCTTCGCCGGCCCGGTGGACCTGCCGACGGTGGAGTGGCTGCTGGGCGACGACCCGCTGGATCCCCTGTCGGTGCTGGTGGACAAGTCGATGGTGTTGGCCGAGCCGCGTGCCGCTGGCAGCTCGTACCGGATGCTCGACCCGATCCGGGCGTACGCGGCGCGGCGGCTGGCCGAGGCGGGTGAGGAGCAGGCCGCCCGGGACCGGCACGTGGCGTGGTCGGCGCACGCGTTGGAGCGGGCCCACCTCGGCCCGGACGGGCGACCGGTGACGCTGTCGCTCTACACCCTCGATCCGCTGGCCGACGAGCTGCGGGCCGCGCTGCGATGGTGTGCCACCGGCGGCAGCGCCCGCGCCGGTCTTCGTCTGGCGGGCGGGCTGGACCAGTGGTGGCGCGAGCGCGGGCTGGCGCGGGAGGGCCGGCTCTGGCTGTTCCGGCTGTACGGGCGGATCGCCGAGACCGGCGAGCGGATTCCGGACGCGGAGCTGGCGGCGGCGTACCACATGCACTCGCTGCACGCCGGCGCCGACGGCGAGTTCGCCGAGGAACTGCGCTACTCGCAGCGGGCGGAGGCCGCCGCCCGGCAGGCCGGTGACGCGGGTCTGCTGGCCCGGGTACTCGCCGGCCGGGCCGCGCCGCTTGTGGACATGGGCCAGTTCTTCGAGGCCGAGCGGGTCTGTCGGGAGGTCATCGACTGGGCGCACGGGCAGGACGTCGTCGGCGAGGCGCTGTTCGCGGTGTTCAGCCTGGCCGAGCTGCTTTGGCGGCGGGGCGCGCTGGAGGAGGCGGCGGATCTGTTGGGAGCGGCGCGTCCGGTGGAGGCCGCCCGTCCGGTCGAGCGGGGCCGGCGTTCGGTGGACATGCTGCTCGGGATGGTCGCGCTGGCCCGGGGTGACGTGATCGCCGCGCACGAGCACCTGCTGGTGGCGCTGCGCTCGCGGATGGGGCACGGCTACCACGGCCGGGCCTGCGACACCCTGAGCGCCATTGCCGTGCGGTGCGCGTCCGGCGGGGACCGGTTGACGGCCGCGCGGCTGTTCGGCGCGGCGCAGGCCACCCGGGCGAGCATGCGGGCGACGCCGGGGATCTACGGCGGCTACTGGGCTGACCAGCAGGCGGAGCTGCGTTCGATGATGGGCGATGTGGTGTTCGACGACGCGTACGGGGAGGGCGCCGAGTTGAGCCTGGACGAGGCTGTCGCGCTCGCGCTCGACGTGGAACATCCGGATCTGGCGGCGGACTCGACCCGCTTCAGCACCGACCTGTCCCAACCCACCCCACCCCAACACCCGGCAACCAAAACCGAACACGCCTAGCTAGCCCCCACACCCCCTCCCCCTCCCCGCTTGGCGCTTGGCGATCATGAAGTTATTGCCACGACACGCCGGTGGGCCGGGCAATAACTTCATGATCAACGGGGTGGGTCAGGCGTGGGCGTTTGCCTCGGCCTGGGCCTTCAGCCGGGCGGCTCGGTCGATGTCGGCCTGCTGGACTGCGGCCACCGAGCCGAAGATGTGGACCGCCTGGTAGTACGTCCAGGCCAGGCTGTAGCAGGCCGGGCGGACGACGGCGTTGTACGTGGCGCAGACGCGCTTCAGGTCCTGGTAGAAGGCGCTGTCCAGGCGGTCCTTGTTGGCGGAGAACTGGCCGACCGCCTTGTAGTTGCGGTAGCCGAAGTCGTGCCGGTAGCAGCCCAGGTTGAAGGTGAAGCCCAGCGGGTTGTCCGGGCTGGACGAGCAGTAGTCGGTGGACCAGACGAAGTTGTACTCGGCCCAGGGCGCCCGGTCGACGCGGGCGCTGTTCCAGGAGCTGTAGCTGGACGCGCTGGTTTGGGTCCAGCTCGACAGCACGGACAGTTTCTGTGCGGGGGTGACGGCGGCGGCGGGGGAGGCGATGGCGAGGGTGGCGAGCAGCGCGAGCGCGCCCGAGGCGAACAGGGTGGCGAGACGTCGGGGCACGGTTTACCTCCGCGGGGTATGCGGTGGGACGGAAGTTACCGGCGGGTCACCGGATGTCGACAAGTTTCGATCAGCTGATCAGCCGGCCGGTATGTGCCTCGCCAACTATCGGTGACATGCGTCGAAACAGACGAATGCCCCGGGCGCGCGGACACCCGGGGCATTCGGCGGAGCTGGTCAGCAAAGGAGGAACGCGGGTGGGCTGGCCGGGCTCTCGTTGGCCGTCCGGTCCAGCGCGGTCAGCCGGTACGTGTAGCGCCGGCCGGGCTCGGCCGACGTGTCCGCCCAGGACCGGGTGCCGCCGGAGGTGGCCCGGACGGTGTCGACCAGTCCGGTGGCGTCCGCGGTGGCGCACTGCCCGGGCAGCGTCGTGCCGTCGAACCGGTAGATCGCGTACGACGTGGCCGTGCCGAGCGGGCCCCTGCCGTCGGCGGGCTGACGCCAGGTCAGCCGGACCCCGTCGGCCCCCCCCCCCGGGCGACCCTGGTGACCACCGGGGAAGCCCCGGTTGTACGCCGCGAACGTGGCGTCGTCCGGCACCTGGTGGGTGCCGCTCGGATAGGGGTAGAAGTAGTCGTCGAAGTGGACGCCGTCGATGTCGTACCGCGTGACCGCGTCCATCATCGCGGTCTGGCGAACTCGCGTACCTCGGGGATTCCGGGGTTGTAGTAGAGCCGGCTGCCGGTCACGCCGGCCGGCGGGTAGGCGAAGGTCCAGCGCCGCGACGGCCTGGCACCGCGCCGACGGCGCGGCCGCGATGCGCGGACTGCTCACCACGGGGGTACGCCCCGACGCCGTGTTCTGCTTCAACGACACACTCGCCCTGAGCGCCCTACGTGCCCTGCACGGGGCCGGCCTGCGCGCGCCCGAGGACGTGGCGGTGGTCGGCTTCGACGACATCGAGGACGGCCGGTTCTCGGTCCCCACGCTGAGCACCGTCGCCCCGGACAAGGAGCAGATCGCGCGCGCGAATCGACCAGAGTCCCCTAGACGATCTATTCCAAGGGGTGCGGGGCAGCGAACAAGAGCGAGGGTGTCCATGATCGACGTTGCTGAGCAA
>NZ_JBNCKT010000081.1:0-26796 GCF_049841675.1 Micromonospora sp. DT4 | reverse complement strand
GCGACGTCTTCGCCGCCTACGGCATCTAACAAACCAACATCAAACCGGACACTCCCGAACAACGCCGGGGCCGTGGGTGAGCACGTATCCAGTTTTGACGCTCAGCTTGGTCGTGCCTTGCACAAAGGGGACATCTGGCGTGGTCTTGCAGGTGTAGCCGTAGACGTCCGACTCCGGTGCCAGCATGAGATTCATCGGTACCGCGCGGTCGATGTCCACCTCGGTCGTGGCGACTTCGCCCGCGCAACCGCTGCCGCCGTTCGTCGCGGTCACGTTGTACGTGCCGGCGGCGATTCCGGTGAAGCTGTACGCACCGGTCGCGCTGGTCACCTGGGTCAGGTCCCCGGGCGACAACCGGACGTTGATTCCGGCCAGGGCGGCACCGGTGAGCGCATCCGTCACCAGGCCTGCCAACGCCGGAGCTTCTCGGAACGTCACCACGGTTGAGGCGATCGGAGACTTCAGGCCGGTGGCGTCTATGCCCTGCACCATCAGCATCGGCGTGTCGATCCCGGTGGAGGTCAGGTTCACCGTCGTCTGCCCACCGGGGCTCGGCAGGGTGACGGTGGTGATCGCGCCAGAGACGCCGAGCTGGTACTGCACCTTGGTCACCGCGGTGTCCCCGCCCGCACTCAGCACCGCCGGCAGCGTCTGGCCGGCGTACGCGGTGGTGCCACTCGGCAGCGTCACGATCGGTGGATTGGGCAACTTGAGGAGCGTGAACTCCGACTCGGTGTTCAGCACCACACGCCCGTACACACGGACGTCGTCGACAGCTCCGGGGAAATAGCCGGATGAAGCGCCGGCCGAGCGCGCCCGTCCGACGGTCAGCGGGCCGGTCGCGTCAAACGTCGCGGCTGTCGCGGTCGCCGTTTGGAGGACACCGTCGACGTGCAGCTTGAGCGCGTGGGTGGTGCCGTCGTAGGTGGCGAGCAGCCTGGTCCAGGCTCCAGTCGAGGCCGTTGAATTGGACAGAACTGCCGCGGTCGCGGGCGCGTCCACGTCGCTGGCCGCGACTGCGAACCGCCATTTCCGGTCGCTGCCGCTGTAGCTCTACAGGAACGGCGAGGTCCGGCTGCCGTCCTGAGCGACGATCACCTCCTGGCCGGAACCGGCCGCGCTGTCCAACCGGACCGTGGTCGCCACACTGAAGCTCTGGTTGGAATGCAGAGTGACTGGCCCGCCGGTCTGCGGATCGCGAGTAGCCACCGATCCGCTGGTCGCCGCGTACGACGTGGTCCCGTCGAGCAGCAGAGCCTTGCCATAGGCGCCCCGACCGGACGTCCAGGTGCCGCCGCTGACCGCCATGGTGTTGCCATGCTGGGAGATGTCCGTGCCAGCACTGTCGTCGAAGCTCCAGCGCGCATCCGGTCCGGTTCCCGCGCGGACGGTGAACGCGTAGATGTACGGCGAGGTGGAGAAGTTGCCCGCCTTGTCCCGCGACCACACCCGCAGGTTGTACGCCTGGTCCACGACTGGGTTGATCGAGATCGTCGCGGTATGGTCGCTGGTGTTGGCCGTCACCTGGGTCGCGCTCGCCGCGCTGGTCCCCGCGTCGAGCGTGTACGCGTACCCGGCGAAGTCGCTCGGGGTGCTCGTCGGCGGCTTCAGGGTGAAGGTTCCCGCCGTGCCGACACCACCGTGCGCCTGGCCGTCGTTGGGATAGTCGGTCGAGGTCACCGCGCTCGGCCCACCGGGCGGTGTCACGTCGACCTGGAACTCACACGTCGATGAGTACTGACCGTCGTCTATGCCGTCGTTAGCGATGGCCTGCGTGACGTACACGCCGCCGTCCGCTAGGCGTCCCGACGGGATGGTCACGTTGGCGTTCTGGCCAGCCACGACCGAGCCCTGGGCGACCGAGTCGGTGCTGTTACGCGTACCGCCGCTGAGCTTCCACCAGTAGAACGTCCCCTTGAGCAGGCGTGCCGTGCCATCCGGGTCGGTGAGCCGTGCCTTCAGCGCTGGGGTGAGGGTGCGGATGTACGGTCGAGACGCGCCGGTGAGACACGGACCGCCCGCCACGGTCAGCAAGTCCGGTGCGTTCGGGTACGAGTTGTAGATCACCGTGAGCAGGGCGGTGCCGGCGTCGAACTTCTTCCAGTTGTTCACGTCCGACTCGCTCACCGCCCGCAGGCCGAGGGTCAGCGTGTTGGACGTTCCTCCGGACGCGGTCTGCAACGCCTTGGTTACGCCCCACTCGGTGCGTCGGCGTACCCGGTCGTGCGCGTGGCTGTTGGCCGTGGCTACCACAGCGCCCCAACTGCCCGAATTGTTCGACCAGGTGGTGCCGGAGTTGATTCCACCGGTCACCCGCACCTGTGTGCCGTAGTCGGTGTTCGTCCACGAGTACACGGTGTCCATCGACAGCTTGGCGTCCTGCACGTGCTTGTGCAGCAGGCTGCCGATCCCGAACGAGAACAGGGATCGGTAGATCATGCTCCGCGGAGTGTTGGTGTAACCCACCTTCGCGCACTGGATGGATCCGTACGGGTCAGGGCAGTCCTGTTTGTCGTAGCTCCAGTAGGACTGACTCGGATAAGTGCTGTTGATCATCGTCCACGCCGACTTGCCGAGTGCCGGGTCGATGTAGACCGGGAACGTCGTCGCCCTGTCCGCGATGTCGAATCTGCGCAGCTACCTCGCTCGCCTTCGTGCGATCCTGGGCAGCGCCGACCCCCGCCTGGCATCCCGGCTCGTCACGGTCAGCGGGAGCGGCGGCTATCTACTGACTCTCGCGCCCAACGAGTTGGACGCCCGCATCTTCGCCGACCTCAGCAGACGCGGGCAGGCACATCTGAGGGCCGGAGACCACGCCAGCGCGGCAGCCAGGCTGCACGACGCACTCGCACTGTGGCGGGGCCCCGCAGGCGAGAACATCAGCGCCACCGGCACCCTCGCGCAACAACTCGCCGACCTGGACGAGCAGCGCATCATTGCCACCGAGGATTTCATCGACGCCAGACTCGCGCTCGGAGCCACCAGCGGCCTCCTGCAGGACGTTCGCGCCCTCGTACTCGATCAACCGCTGCGCGACCGCCCGTGGGAACAACTCATGCGAGCGCTGTATCTCACCGGCGACCCGGCCGGAGCCCTCGGGGCCTACCAGAAGGCTCGTGCGTCATTCGGTGACGCACTCGGCATCGAGCCGTCCCGGCGTCTCCAACAGCTACAGGGCTCGATCCTGCAACGCGACGACCGCGCAATCGCCCGGCTCGCCCTGCAATAGGGACCCGTCAGCCCTTCTCCAGGTACTCCGCGCGGTCCTCGTCCACCAGCGCGGCCACCGACGCGGCCAGTGCCGGGTTGCGGGTCAGCTCCGGGTCGTCCTCGATCAGGGCGATCGCCTCGGCGCGGGCGTCGCGGATCAGGTCGGCGTCACGTCGCAGCGACAGCAGCCGCAGGTGTGAGCGGTGCCCGGACTGGGTCGCCCCGAGCACGTCGCCCTCGCGGCGCTGCTCCAGATCCAGCTCGGCGAGCTTGAAGCCGTCGCCGGTGGAGGCCACCGCGTCCAACCGTTCGCGCGCCGACGAGCCCTCGGCCGCCTCGCTCACCAGCAGGCAGAGCCCGGCGGCGGCGCCCCGGCCGACCCGGCCCCGGAGCTGGTGCAGTTGGGAGACGCCGAAGCGGTCGGCGTCCAGCACGATCATCACGGTGGCGTTCGGCACGTCCACGCCGACCTCGATCACCGTGGTAGCCACCAGCACGTCCAGGTCACCGGCGGCGAAGGAACGCATCACCGCGTCCTTCTCGTCGGCGGGCAGCCGGCCGTGCAGCACCCCGATCCGCAGCCCGTGCAGCGGCCCCTCGGCCAGCAGCGGGGCCACCTCGGTCACGGCCAGCGGAGGCCGTCGACCGTTGTCGTCCTCGGGCGGCGGCTCCTCGTCGGACGTCGGACCGTCACCGATCCGCGGGCACACCACGTACGCCTGGTGGCCGGCGGCCACCTCCTCGCGCAGCCGCCGCCACGCCCGGTCGAGGAAGGCCGGTTTCTCGGCGGCCGGCACCACGTGCGAGGCGATCGGCGACCGCCCTCGGGGCAGTTGCGAGAGGGTGGACACCTCCAGGTCGCCGTAGACGGTCATCGCCACCGTGCGCGGGATCGGCGTCGCCGTCATCACCAGCGTGTGCGGCGGCTGGTCGGCCTTGGCGCGCAGGGCGTCGCGCTGCTCCACACCGAAGCGGTGCTGCTCATCGACCACCACGAGGCCCAGGTCGGCGAAGTCGACGCCCTCGTAGAGCAGCGCGTGGGTGCCCAGCACGATGCCGGCGGCGCCGCTGGCCACCTCGCCGAGCGCCCGTCGGCGGGCCGCCGCGCCCAGCGAGCCGGTGACCAGCTCCACCCGGGTGGCGTGCTCGGCGGAATCCAGCTCACCGGCCCGGCCGAGCGGCCCGAGCAGGTCGAGCATGCCGCGGTGGTGCTGCGCGGCCAGCACCTCGGTGGGAGCCAGCAGCGCGGCCTGCCCGCCCGCGTCGACCACCTGGAGCATCGCCCGCAGCGCCACCACCGTCTTGCCCGAGCCCACCTCGCCCTGCAGCAGGCGGTGCATCGGATGCGCGGCGGTCAGGTCCTCGGCGATCTCCGCGCCCACCTCGCGCTGGCCGGCGGTCAGCTCGTACGGCAGCCGGGCGTCGAACGCGTCCAGCAGCCCACCGGCGCGCGGCGGGCGGGGCCGGGCCGGCCAGTCGGCGGCCCGGTGCTTGCGCTGCACCAGGGTCAGCTGGACGGCGAACGCCTCGTCCCACTTGAGCCGCCGCCGCGCCCGGTACAGGGCCTCCTTCGTGGACGGCCGGTGGATCTCCCGCAGCGCCGCGCCCAGGCCGACCAGTTTGCGGCTGGCGCGAACGGCGGCCGGCAGGGGATCGTCCGGCGGGGTGAACGTGTCCAGGACGACCCGTACGCAGCGGGCGATGACCCAGGTCGGTACGGCAGCGGCGGCCGGGTAGACGGGGATCAGCGCGCCCGCGAACTCCTCGATCTCGTCGTTGACCGCCGCCTCACCCTCGCCCCCCTCGCCGAGCAGGACGTACTCCGGGCCGTTGAGCTGCCGTTTGCCCCGGAACTCGGTGACCTTGCCGGCGAACAGGCCCCACCGACCCGGACGCAGCTCCCGTTCGCGCCACGCCTGGTTGCCGAAGAAGGTCAACGTCAGCACGCCTCCGGAGCCGTCGCCGACGGTCACCTCGAGCAGGTTGCCCCGGCGCTGGCGCATCGGCCGTACGGCGGTGCGCTGCACCTGGGCCAGCACCGTGACCTGCTCGCCGACGTCCAGCGAACGGATGTCGGTGTGCTCACCGCGCTCGTCGTAACGGCGCGGGAAGTGGTAGATGAGGTCTCCCGCCGTGTGCAGGTCGAGCTGGGTGGCCAGCGCCTTCGCCGTCTTGTCACCGACGAGCTTCTTCAGCGGCGTGTCCACCGTGGCCGGCTCACTCATTCGACCCCCACCAGGAGCGGATAGAACGGCTGACCGCCCGGGTACGCGTGCACCTCGACGAACGGCCAGCGCCGCGCGACGTGCGCGCGGACGGCATCGGTGAGCCCGGCGGGGGCGTCCACCCCGGCGAGCAGGGTGACCAGTTCCCCGCCGCCGCCGAGCATCCGGTCGACCACGGCGGCGCAGGTGTCGGTGAGGTCGGCGCCGATCAGGTGCACCTCTCCCTCGACCAGCGCCAGCACGTCCCCGGCGCGGCAGGGGCCGGCGACCGTGAGCGCGTCCCGGCTGGCGTGGCAGACCTCGGCGTAGCGGCACGCGCCGGCCGCCTCGGCCATCGCGATCACGTCGTCCTCGAAGCGACGGGTGCCGTCGCGGACCGCGAGTGCCGCGAGGGCCTGCACCGGCGATCGGGTCGGCACCACGCTCACCTTGACGCCGTGCCGGTACGCCTCGCGGGCCGCCGCGCTGGCGACCGCCTCCGTGTTGGCGTCGTTCGGCAGCACCACCACCCGGGCCGCCCCCGTGCTGCGCACCGCGGCCAGCAACTCACCCGTGGACGGGTTGCCGGGCACCACGGTCGCGCCCTCGGCGGCGAACAGCTCGGCGATCCCGGCACCGGTGGCCACCACCACGACGGCGCGGCCGTCGTCGGTCGGGCCGCCGAACGGCTCCGGCTGGTCGGCGAAGCGGGTCACCGAGATCCGGTACGGGCGGCCGGCCGCGATCCCCGCCTCGATTGCCGCGCCCACGTCGTTGACGTGCACGTGCACGTTCCAGGTGCCGTCCGGCTCACCCCCGTCGCCGACGACCACCAGCGAGTCGCCGAGCGCGGCCAGCGTGCGGCGCAGCACGGCCACCGCGTCGGTGTGGGCGTCGAGCAGGTACTGCACCTCGTAGGCGTACTCCTCGGAACCGGTCTCGCGCGCGACGGTGGCCGCCGGGCGGGCGGTGCGCGGCGGCGGGGCGAGCGGGGTGGCGCTCTCCCCGGTGAGCACCTCGACCAGGGCGTCGAGCAGGACACAGAGCCCTCGCCCGCCGGCGTCGACGACGCCCGCGCGGGCGAGGGCCGGCAGTTGCTCGGGCGTACGGGCCAGCGCCTCGGCCGCCGCCCGCGCCGCGCCCTGGGCCACCACCGGAAGGTCGTCGCTGCCCGTCTGCTCGGCCCCCGTGGCCGCCGCGGCGACGACGGTGAGCAGGGTGCCCTCGACGGGACGCCCGACCGCCGTGTATGCGGCGGCGGTCGCCGCCCGCAGCGCGACGGCCAGGGCCCGTCCACGCACCGCCGGCACGGCGACGACCGCGTCGGCGAACCCGCGCAGGATCTGCGAGAGGATGACCCCCGAGTTGCCCCGCGCGCCCAGCAGCGCGCCCTGCGCCATCAGCCGCAGCGCGTGCCCGTGGGCGGTGGAGCCGCTGTCGGGGAGGGTGTCCAGGTCCATCGAGAGGGCCTGCTGCGCCGAGGTGAGGGTGAGCACCAGATTGGTGCCGGTGTCGCCGTCGGGCACCGGATAGACGTTCAGCTCGTCGATCTCGCCCTGGTGGCGCTTGAGCGCGACCAGCCCGCTCGCACACCAGCGGCGGACCGTGGCGGCGTCGAGGGTGTCCAGCACGGCCAGAAGCCTACTGGCGCGCACCGACACGCGTCGGACTCGTCCGGCGTGTCCGTCCGCGCCCGCTCCGACGGTGCTCCCCGGCCGGGTCGGCACCTCCGGTACGGTTGCCGCCGGGCCGGCCCGCCGGCCCACCAGCAGGCCCGGGCCGGGCCGGGCACGACGGCCCGATCGGGCCGGTTGGCCGGGCCGGCGGGGCATCGGGTAGGCTGACGCGGTTGCCCGTGCAGCACCTCTGCCGGCGACCTCATGAACGTTTCAATCCCAGGAGTATCCCGTGGCTAGCGTGTGCGACGTCTGTGGCAAGGGGCCGGGCTTCGGCCACAACGTGCCCTGGTCCAAGAAGAAGACCAACCGCCGCTGGAACCCGAACATCCAGTCGGTGCGCACCCCGGCCGGTGGCGGCAACACCAAGAAGCTGCAGGTCTGCACCTCGTGCATCAAGGCCGGCAAGGTCACCCGCGCCTGACGCGGCCACACCAAACTTCTCGTTCGGCTCAGCCGGCGGCCCCTGCGGTCCGCCGGCTCTGTCGTGTCCGCGCCCGAGTGGCGCTGGCCGCTCAGAGCGTGCGGCCGAAGGAGACGCAGCCCTCCGCGTCCTTGTAGAAGCCGAAGTTCGGGATCCGGTCATAGCCGGCGGACGCGTACATGGCGATTGCCTCGGGCTGTTTGTCCCCGCACTCCAGGACCATCCGCTTGCGGCCCTGCTCCCGGGCCGAGCGCTCGACGGCCGCGAGCACCGTGCGCGCCACGCCACGCCCACGGGCCTCCGGGGCGGTGTACATCCGCTTCAGCTCGGCGGTGTCGTCACCGTGACTGCGCCAGCCGCCGCAGCCGACCGGCTCACCGGCCAGGTAGGCGACGAGGAACGCGCCGTCCGGTGGCTCGAACTCGCTCGGGGCGACCGGGGTGTCGTCGCCGGTGCCGCCATAGCGGGCCGCCAGGTCGGCCAGCGTGGCCCGGATCAACTGCTGTGCCACCGGCGCGTCGAACCGCACCCGCCGGATCTCGATCTCACTCACGGTGTCCAGGGTACGGCCGTCACGCGGCCTCATCGGAAGTGGTCCCAGCCCCGGGGCCCGTCGTAGGCGCCACCGTCGACCGTCACCCCGACACCGTCCGTCACCAGGCCGACGGGACGCCACTGCGGCGGCAACGCCACCGTCGGGGGGAAGGTCGCGGCCAGCGCGTGGTCTTCGCCACCCGCCAGGATCCAGGTGTACGGGTCGACGCCCAGCGCCTGCGCGGCGTCGGCCATCTGCCGGGGCACCTCGAAGGCGTCGCGGCGCACGTCGATCGCCACACCGCTGGCCCGCGCCACATGCCCCAGGTCGGCGAGGAGCCCGTCCGACACGTCGATCATCGAGGTCGCGCCGAGCTGGGCGGCCTGTGGTCCGGCCGGGTAGGGGACCTGCGGCCGGCGGTACGCCTCGACCAGCAGCCGAGGAGTGCGGAAGCCCCGGCTGAGCACGGTCAGCCCGGCCGCCGCGTACCCGATGCGACCGGCCAGGGCCAGCACGTCGCCGGGACGGGCGCCGGAGCGCACCACGGGCGCACGGCCGCCGAGGTCGCCCAGCGCGGTGACCGCGATGGTCAGGGTGGGACTCGACGACATGTCCCCGCCGACCACGCTCGCGCCGACCGTGGCGGCCTCCGCGGCCAACCCGTCGGCCAGCTCCTCCGCCCAGCTCGCCTGGAGGTCGGCAGGCATGCAGAGGGCGACCAGCAGGGCGGTCGGGACGGCGCCCATCGCCGCGACGTCGGCCAGGTTGGCCGCGGCGGCCCGGTGACCCACGTCGCGCGCCGATCCCCAGTCCCGCCGGAAGTGCCGCCCGTCGACCAGCACGTCCGTGCAGGCGACCACCCGGCCGTCCGGCGCGGCCACCACTGCCGCGTCGTCACCCGGCCCGAGCACCGTCGTCGGGCCCATCGACAGGCGGGCGGTGACCCGCCCGATCAGCCCGAACTCGCCGATCCCGGCCACGCTGGCGCCACCGCCGACGTTCGACCCGTTCTGCCCGGCACCGCCGCGCTCGCTCACTGCTGCTCCTTGACCACCGATAGGGATCAGACCTGGTCCGTAAGGTAGTTTCACCCTTCGGGCCGCCTCCGGGCGGCGACGGACGGAGGTCGAGTCGTGGTACAGGCGTACATCCTCATCCAGACCGAGGTCGGCCGCGCACGTGACGTGGCGGGTCTCATCGCGGACATCGCCGGCGTGGTACGCGTCGACGCCGTCACCGGGCCGTACGACGTGGTCGTCCTCACCGAGGCGAACACCGTCGACGAACTCGGCAAACTCATCGTCAGCAAGGTGCAGATGGTGCCCGGCATCACCCGCACCCTCACGTGTTCGGTGGTGCGGCTGTAAGTGGACGAGATGACGACCCCCTCGGCTGCTCTGGACGACGACGGCGGGAAGCGGGAGCCGGCGGACGGGGCGCCCGAGCCGGCTGACGGTACCCACGCGGACGCCGATCCGGCCGTCGACGCGCCGGCCGGGCGGGACCGGACCATCCGGGGAGCGGCCCTGCTGGCCACGGTGATCGCGTTGCCGGTCACGCTCCTGGTGGCCGTGCTGGCCTTCACCAAGCTCGCCCCGGACACGCCGGCCGCCGCCCCGAGCCCGTCGGCGAGCACCGCCCGGGCGCAGTCCAGCGCTCCGGTCGAGATGGCCGCCCCGGCGCTGGCCGACCGCCCGGCCACGGTCTGCCGCGCGCTGCTCTCGCAGCTACCGCAGACCATCCGTGACCTGGCCCAGCGTCCGGTCACGGCGGGCCCGGAGCAGAACGCCGCCTACGGCGATCCCGCGCTCACCGTGGCCTGCGGAGGTACCGAGCCGACCCTCCCGGCCACCGACGAGGTCTGGATGGTCAACCGGGTCTGCTGGCACCCCGTGGAGGAGAAGGAGGTGACGGTGCTCACGACGGTCGATCGGGAGACGCCGGTGACCCTCCGCATCCCGCGCTCCTACACGCAGCCGTTGCAGTGGGCCGCCCCGATCTCCAGCGCCATCGTGGCGTCGGTGCCCTCGGGCGGCGTCGTCCCCGCCGGCTGCCAGGGCTGACGATCCGACGCGTGGCCCGTGCGGCGGGCCACGCGTCGAGGGCTGCGGCAGCTCAGTGCAGGCCGACGCCGCGCCGCTGGGCGGTACGGATCAACCGGTTGACCAGCTTGGGGTACTCCAGGCCGGAGGCCGCCCACATCCGGGGGAACATCGACGTCGGAGTGAACCCGGGCATCGTGTTGATCTCGTTGAGGTAGACGTCCAGCTCGGGGGTGACGAAGAAGTCGGCCCGGGCCAGACCGGCGCAGTCCAACGCGGTGAACGCGCGGATGGCGTACTCCTGCACCTGCCGGGTCACCCGGTCCGGCAGGCCGGCCGGGATGTCGTACTCGCAGGAGTCGTCGAGGTACTTGGCCTCGAAGTCGTAGAAGTCGTGGTGGGCGACGACGCGCACCTCGGCCAGCACGGACGCCTCGGGGGTGCCGCCGGCCTCACCCTCCAGCACACCGCACTCGATCTCGCGGCCGACGATCGCGGCCTCGATGATGACCTTGGGGTCGAACTGCCGGGCGGTGGCGACCGCCTCGTCCAGCTGCGCCCAGTCGGTGACCCGGGTGATGCCGAACGAGGAGCCGGCGCGGGACGGCTTCACGAAGACCGGCAGGCCGAGCCGCTTCTTGTCCTGCTCGCTGAGCGTCATGCCGTTGCGCAGCACCGCGTACGCGCCGACCGGGATGCCCTCGATCGCGCAGAGCTTCTTGGTGAATTCCTTGTCCATCGCCGCGGCGGAGGCGAACACGTTCGCACCCACGTAGGGGATGCCGGCCATCTCCAGCATGCCCTGGATGGTGCCGTCCTCGCCGTACGTGCCGTGCAGCACGGGGAAGACCACGTCCACGTCGGCCAGCGCCTGCGGGCCCTCGGTCGGGTCGAGCACCATCAGCCCGTTCCCGGTGGGGTCGGCGCGTAGCACGATGTCCGCGCCGGACTCGGCGGTGATCTCCGGGAGCTGACGGGCGTTGATGGCGAGCTGGGCGGGATCACCGCTGGTCAGCACCCACTGGCCGGCGCGGGTGATGCCCACCGGCACGACCTCGTACTCGTCCGGGTCGAGGACGCCGAACACGCTGCCGGCGCTGACGCAGGAGATGCCGTGTTCCGGGCTGCGGCCGCCGAAGACGATCGCCACGCGGGTCTTGCCTGGGGTGGTCACTCCGGTCACCTCTTCGTACGCGACTGCGGCTGGTCGTGCTCGCCGGTGGCGCTCACCCGGTTGACCTTACTGTGCGTGGCGATCAGGCGCGGCGATACCCGGCGAGCCACGGACCGACACGGCATTCGGTCAACAAAGCATATACGGTGCGTGACGGATTGGTGAGGGTCGGGATCAGTCCCGGGCGTGCCGGCGACCGACCGCGATCACTTTGACCCGCTGCCGGCCGGCCCGGACCATGCCCAGCGCCATGAAGGCGCCGGCGATCCGGTCGGCGGCCTCCCTGCTGCTCGCGCCGACGACCTGGCGGCGGCGCTCGGGGGCGACCCGCTCGTTGCGGTCGACGCCCTCGACGGGACGCACGTCGGTGAGGACGACCAGGAAGCGGGTCATCGCCGACCCTCGGAGCGCGGGGGCGAAGACTTCGGAGCGGTACGCACGTCGTCCCCTTCCGGCGGGCTGGCGCGGGCGGCACGCGGCGATCGGGTACGGGGGAGAAACCCGATCGCCGCGCGCCCTATCCCCTCCGGTCGCTCACCACCACCGTCGCCACGACAACCGGCGGTGAGGACGCGATAACAGAGTTACACGTCTACAGCCATGAATGCAACTCTCATCGGCCTTCTCTCATGTACCCGTTCCCGTAAATGTGTGCGACCATCGATGCATGGCACCGAAGACCGCCCGCGCCCGTCGACTCGGTATCGCCCTGCGCCAGTTCCGGGAAGCCGCCGGGCTGACGCTGGAGACCGCCGCGGACGAGATCAACAGCACCCGCAGCACCCTCTCCCGCTACGAGAACGCCCAGACGCTGGTCAGCCCGGCCACCGTGCGCGCCCTGCTCACCTCGTACGGGGTGAACTCCGAGGAGGTGGCCGCAGCGGTGCAGCTCGCCAAGGACGCGCGCAAGCCGGGCTGGTGGGTGTCGTACTCGTACCTGCTCGACCCGCGCACCATCGACTTCATCGCGCTGGAGGCGGAGGCCACCGCCATCTCCAACTTCGAGCCGTCGGTGGTGCCCGGCCTGTTGCAGACGGCCGACTACATCCGCGGGGTGATGCGCGGCGGCCCGCACACCCTCGGCGACGAGTTGGTGGAGCAGCGGGTCAAGGTCCGGCTCGACCGCCAGCTGCGGCTCACCGCCGACACCCCGCCCATCCTCGACGCGATCATCGACCAGGGCGCGCTGCTACGCCCGGTCGGCGACGAGTCGGTGATGGAGGGCCAACTGCGGCACCTCGTCAAGATGGCCGAGCTGCCGAACATCACCGTCCAGGTGATTCCGCTCTCCGCCGGCTACCACCGGGGCACCCGTGGCTCCCTGCACATCCTGGAGTTCGCCGATCCGGAGGACCCGATCATCGCGTCGGTGGAGACCGTCGCCGGTCAGATGATCCTCGACCGGGCGGGCGAGACGCGTACCTGCACCAAGATCATGGAGCATCTGCGCAGCGTGGCGCTCAGTCCGGCGGACAGCCGGGCGATGCTCCTGTCAGTCCTGAAGGGACGGTAGGACCGATGACACCGACGATCACAGCGGCGTTGGCCGCGGCGGCGTGGCGCAAGAGCAGCCGCAGCGGCGACGAGGGTGCCTGCGTGGAGGTGGCCACGATCCCCCGACTGGTCGCCGTCCGCGACTCCAAGGACCCGGCCGGCCCGGCCCTGCTGTTCCCCCCGGCGGCCTGGGCCGCCTTCGCCCAGGCTCCACCGCGCCGCTGACCGCAGCGCTGCGGCACGAGACCCGCGCCCCGCTGACCGGGCTGGCACAGCCCGGAACGCGGGGCGCGGGCGGGTCACAGGTCCACACCGCCGGGCGTAGATGTTCGGGCGACGCTCAGGCGACCAGCGGGCGGGGCTCCGGCGCGGCGCGGAGCGCCTCCAGGGCGGCGATCGCCACCCCGCGGGCCCCGGCCATGTCGCGGTCCGGCACGAGCGCGAAGGTGGCCACGGCGGCCTGCTCCGCACGGAGCACGGTGTGTTCGCGGACCGTCGCCAGGAACCAGTCCCGGAACGCCGGCGCGGCCTCCACCACCCCGCCACCGACGAAGTACGCGTGCGGGTCGGTGAAGTTGGCCGCCAGGGTGAACAGGCGACCCAGCGCCATCGCCTGCTGGGTGAAGAGGTCCCGGGCCAGCGCGTCACCCCGCTCGCCGTAGCCCCGCACGAGCTTCGCCGCCCGTGCCACCGGCTCGGCCGCGAGGGGGTGGTCGGGATACCGGGTCAGCCAGTACGGCAGCAGGTTGCGCTCGATGCCGGTCAGCGACGCGACGCTCTCGACGTCGCCGCTGAGGCCACAGGCACAGGTCGGCTCCAGCTGACCCGGGCCGATGAGGCCGCCCAGCGGGATGTGCACGTGACCCAGTTCCCCGGCCATGCCGGAGGCCCCGGCGATCACCTTGCCGCCCTCGACCACCCCGCCGCCGAGGCCCGTGCCGACGATCGCCGAGACCGACGACCGGGTCATCGCCTCGTCACCGAAGTACACGTGGTGGGCGTAGAGCGCCGCCGCGTTGCCGTCGTTGTGATAGATCACCGGTAGGCCGAGTCGCCGCTCCAACGCGCCCCGCACGTCGAAGCCGCGCCACGCCGGCTGCGAGAAGTTGGTCGAGCCACGCGACGAGATGACGCCGGTGGCGCTGGCGGGACCGGGGGTGTCGAGCCCGACCGCACGGACCAGCTCACGCGCGACACCGGTCTGCGCCAGCGCCCCGTCCAACGCCCGCGCAAGTGCCTCGATCGCCGCCTCCGGGCCGGCCTGCACCTCGCTGGGGATCTCCAGCAGGCCGTCCACCAGGAAGCGGCCGTCCACGGTCAGCACGGTCGCGTTGTTGCTGGTGCCACCGTTGTCCAGGCCGACGACCACCGGCACCCCTGCGCTGCCCACCGCAACCGCCTCCCGCCCTCATGAGTGTGAGCCGAGGCTATGCCAACCCCGCTCCCCCGCCACGCCCGCCCCTCACCGCGCCACCGCCGCGGCGAGGAGCACGGGTGCTCGGGTCGCCCTTTGCTCTGCTTCAACCCAGGAAACACCTGACGTCCGGTAATCGGACAGCGGGTGTTTCCTTCGCTGAAGCAGAGCAAAGGGCGCGATACAGCAGGTGCCCAGCGCCGCCATCACCGCGCGTGGACAACCTGATCTCGCGCCCCACCACGACGTTGGCGGAGAGGGGCAGCTCAGCTCGGGCGGCGAGCTGTCACCGCAGTGGCGTCGAGGTCCTCGTCCGCCCGTACCGTCGGAAGCAAGCCTGCGGCCTCGAACGACCGGCAGAGGTCGACCACCTGCGTCTCACCCGCCTCGACCACCAGGTGTCCGCCCGGGGCCAGCCAGGTTGCCGCCTCGACGCCCACCCGGCGTAGCACGGTGAGCCCGTCCGGCCCGCCGTCGAGCGCCACCGTGGCCTCGTGCAGCCGCGCCTCCGGCGGCATCAGGGCCACCGCGTCGGTCGGCACGTACGGGGCGTTGGCGACCACCAGATCGAGTCGCCCCCGCCAGCGCTCGGGCAGCGGGGCGAACAGGTCGCCCTCGTACACCTCGGCGGCCACCCCGGCGAGGTTGCGGCGGGCGCACGCCACCGCCGCCGGGTCGATGTCGGCGGCGGCCAGCCAGCGGGGCGCGAGCCGGCGCGCCAACGCGACAGTGGTGGCACCGGAGCCGCAGCAGAGGTCGACCACGGCCGGGGCGGTGCCGGTCAGCTCGACCGCCACCTCGACCAGGAGCGCCGTCCGGCCACGCGGCACGAAAACGCCCGCGTCGACGGCGATCCGCAGGCCACAGAACTCCGCCCAGCCGAGCAGGTACTCCAGCGGCTCACCGGCCACGCGGCGGTCGGTCAGCTCGGCCAGCCGCAGTGGATCGTCGGTGGCGGCGATGAGGAGCTCGGCCTCGTCCTCGGCGTACACGCAGCCCGCGGAGCGCAGCCGACCCACCAGGGAGGACCGGTCCACCGACGGTGACTCCACTCAGGCCCCTCCGCTGGCGTCCAGCGCGGCGGCGATGTCGGCGACCAGGTCGGCCGTGTCCTCCGCACCGCAGGAGAGGCGGACGAAGCCGGGAGCGGTGTCATCCCCCCACTGCGCCCGCCGGTCCGCCGTGGTGTGCAGACCACCGAAGGAGGTGGCAGCCGCCACCAGCCGGGCGGCGTCGATGAAGCGGGCCACCCGGTCGGCGTCACCCAGGTCGAACGACAGGACCCCGGGCAGCCGGCGCATCTGCGTCGAGGCCACCGCGTACGCGGGGTCGTCCGGCAGCCCCGGCCAGCGCAGTCCGGTCACGTCCGAACGGGCCGCCAGCAGGTCGGCGACGGCAGCCGCGTTCGCGCTCTGTCGGGCCAGCCGCAGATCGAGGGTCGCCAGCGACCGGTGCGCCAACCAGGCGTCGAACGCGCCCGGAACCGAGCCGGTGCCGGTACGCCAGAGCGTCACCGCCTCCAGCACCTCGGCGGAGCGGCTGGCCAGGTAGCCGAGCAGCAGGTCGGAGTGGCCGGTGAGCGCCTTCGTGCCGGAGGCCACCACCAGGTCGGCGCCGAGGTCCAGCGGGCGCTGCCCGAGTGGAGTGGCGGTGGTGTTGTCGACCGCGAGCAGGGCCCCGGCGGCGTGCGCACGCTCGGCCAGGGCGGCCACGTCGACCACGTCCAGGCCGGGGTTGGCCGGAGTCTCCACCAGCACCAGCCGGATGCCCTCGAAGGACGGGTACGGCCCCACGGTCGGCACGAAGAGCACCCGCACGCCGATCGTCTCCAGCACGGCCGTGGCGAACGCCCGCACGGGGAAGTACCCGTCGGTAGGCAGCACCACGGTGTCCCCCGGGCGCAGCAGGGTGAGCAGCGCTCCGGTGATGGCGGCCTGACCGCTGGCGAAGACACGGCAGTCCCCGCCCTCCAACTCGCCGATCGCGGCCTCCAGCAGCCGACGGGTCGGGTTGTCGGGGCGACCGTAGCCGTTCGGCGACGTGCCCTGGCCCTGCCACGGGTCGAGGTGGTACGGCGCGGCGAAGACCGGCCCCGGCAGGAACGGGTCACCCGGCGCCGGCTCCGGCAGACCGGCGCGCACGCAGCGGGTGCCGTCTCCCAGTTCGCTCATCGAATCCCTCACTCGTACGACTCGGGCTTGGCGGTGCGGCTCATCAGCGCCTGGACGGCGAGGCGGGGGTCCATCCCCTCGTGGCAGATCCGTTCGACGTGCTCGGTGATCGGCATCTCCACCCCGTGTGCCCGGGCCAGGTCGCGGATCGCAAGGCAGCTCTTGACGCCCTCGGCGGTCTGTCGCGTGGCGGCCTGGGCCTGTTCCAGCGTCTCGCCCCGACCCAGGTGCTCGCCGAAGGTGCGGTTACGGGCCAGCGGGGACGAGCAGGAGGCGACGAGGTCACCCATGCCCGCCAGGCCGGCGAAGGTGATCGGGTCCGCGCCGAGGGCCACCCCCAGGCGCGCCGTCTCGGCCAGCCCCCGGGTCATCAACATGGCCCGGGTGTTGTCTCCGAAGCCCATCGCCGTGGCGATGCCGTACGACAGCGCGATCACGTTCTTGACCGCGCCGCCCAGCTCGCAGCCGATCACGTCGTCGTTGGTGTACGGGCGCAGGTACGGCGTCCGGATCGACGACTGCACGAGCACGGCCCGGTCGGCGTTCGTCCCGGCCACCACCGTGGCGGCCGGCTGCTCGGCGGCGATCTCCGGGGCCAGGTTCGGGCCGGAGACCACCACGACCCGGTCCGCGGCCACCCCGGCGGTCTCCACGATGACCTCGCTCATCCGCTTGGTGGTGCCGAGTTCGATGCCCTTCATCAGCGACACCAGGGTCGAGTCCGGGTGCAGGTGCGCGGCCCACTCGGCGAGGTTGCCGCGCAGGGTCTGCGACGGTACGGACAGCACCACCACCTCGGCGCCGCTGATCGCCTCGGCGGCGTCGGTGGTGGCGGTGACCCGGGCCGGCAGCAGCAGGTCCGGCAGGTACTCCGGGTTGCGGTGCTCGGCGCGGATGCTCTCGGCCACCGGGGCGCGGCGGGCCCACACGGTCACGTCCCGCCCCGCGTCGGCGAGGATCTTGGCGAAGGCGGTGCCCCACGAGCCGGCGCCCAGGACCGCGACGTGGCCGCTCATGCCGCTTCGCCCTGAGGCCGCTCGACGGACGGGCGGGCCGGTCGTTCCCACAGCGGCGGCGGGGTACCGCCACGGATCTCCGCGAGCATGTCCCGCAACCGCAGCATGATGGCGTCCGTCATCTCTTCGAGGGTCTCCCGGGTCGGCGGCGCGTCCGCCCAGCGGCTCAGGTCGACCGCGTCGCCGGCCGCCACGGTCACCGGGATCCGGGGGCGTGGGTTCAGCCGGCTGGTCCGCGGGTCGAAGATCCGCTCCGGCCCCCACATCACCACCGGCACCACGGGCGCGCCGGTGGCCAGCGCCAGCCGGGCCGCGCCGGTCTTGGCCTTCATCGGCCACAGCTCCGGCTGCCGGGTGGTGGTGCCCTCCGGGTAGATCACGACCGCGCCGCCCGCGTCGAGAGCGGCGACCAGCTTGTCCAGCGAGCGGACCGCCTCGATGCTGCCCCGCTCGACCGGGATCTGCCGGCACCGGTGCAGGATCCAGCCGACCATCGGCACCCGGAACACGCTGGCCTTGCCCAGGTACTGCGGCCACCGGCCGGAGTCGTAGATGAAGTGCGCGGAGACCAGCGGGTCGGCGTGCGAGATGTGGTTGGCGACGATGATCACGCCGCCGTCCCCGGCGAGGTGCTCCTGGCCGCGCCAGGTCCGTCGGGTCCAGATGGTCATCACCGGCTTGACCAGCCCCACGGCGAACCGTTGCCAGAACCCCAGCCTTCGCCGTGCCACTGTGCCTCCTCGTCGCGCCCCGACCCCGCCGCGGGCCCCCACCCGCAACACCCGCAGCGGAAATCATGCCTGCTCGCCCCCGGTACGGCCAGCGAGGGTCCGGCCGTCCGGCTGGCAGGATTGCGGACGTGAGTCAGCCGAGGTGGGCCGTCGTGGTGCCGGTGAAGCGTCTGACCGAGGCCAAGAGTCGGCTGCGGGGCGCGCTGCCCGGCGTACCGCATGAGGAGCTGGCGCTGGCGCTGGCGGCCGACACCCTCCGTGCGGTGCTGGCCTGCCCGGCGGTCGCCGACGCCCTGGTCGTGACGGACGACCCCCGGGTGGCGCGGGCGACGCGGGCCGCCGGGGCGCGGACGCTGGCCGACCTGCCGGACGCCGGCCTGAACGGCGCGTTCCGGCACGGCGCGGCACGAATCCCGGCGCGGTGGGTGGCCGGGCTCACCGCCGACCTGCCGGCGCTACGCCCGGACGAGCTGGCCGCCGCGCTGCTCGCGGCGCAGCGCGACCCCGAGGGGGTACGTCGGTTCGTGGCGGACGCGCCCGGCACGGGAACCGTGCTGCTCGCCGCGCCGCCGGGCGTCGACCTCGACCCGCGGTTCGGAATCGGCTCGGCGGTGGCGCACGAGGCGAGCGGCGCACTGCCACTGACCGGCCACTGGCCGAGCCTGCGACGCGACGTGGACACCGTCGACGACCTGGCCGCCGCCGCCCGACTGGGGCTGGGACCGCGTACGGCGGCGCTGCTCGCCAGCGCCCGCCCGGCGCGCGCCACGGGCTGACCGGTCGCCGCCCGACGCGCCAGCCGCCGGAACGGCGCGCCGCGGGGCCGAGCCCCATCGGTGTACGGTGCCAGCATGCAGGGCACGGTGGCCAGCTACGACGCGGCGACACGCAGCGGTGTGCTGCTGCTCGACGACGGCACCGAGCTGCGCTTTCCCCGCCGGGCGTTCGACGCCTCCGGCCTGCGGCTGCTCCGGCTCGGTCAGCGGGTGCGCATCGACACCGATCCCGACGGCGAGGTCGTCCGGGTGACATTGCCGACGATGAACTGAGCTGGCGGGGCCAAGTTCATTTTGCGTTAACTCGAATCGGGTGATTATGAGCGGGTGAGCACCCCTCGCGAGCATCCGGTCACCCCACCCGCCACCGACCCCCGCAACGGCGCCCGCGTCCGCGGCACCGACGGCCGTTTCCGCCCCTCCCGGGCCGAACGGGCCGGCGCCGCCCGCGCCGACACGCTCGCCGACGACCCGGGCGGGGCCTCCTCCGGGTTGGACGAGGTCCTCGACCCCGCCGTGGTGACTCCCGAGACGGACGGCCCAGCGGCCGGCGGGGTCCAGCCGACCACACCATCCGCCGCCGAGGACGACGAGTCGCCGGCCCCGCCTCCGCTGCCGGAGGACCGCTTCCTCAACCGGGAGCTCTCCTGGCTCGACTTCAACGCGCGGGTGCTCACCCTCGCCGAGGACCAGCGCACTCCCCTGCTGGAACGGGCCAAGTTCCTGGCCATCTTCGCCAGCAATCTCGACGAGTTCTACATGGTCCGCATCGCCGGGCTGAAGCGACGGCTCTCCGCCGGCCTGCCGGTGCGCGGCGGAGACCGGCTGCCCCTGCGTACCCAGTTGGAGCTGATCGCCGAGCGGACCGCCGCTTTGGGCGCCCGGCACGCCGCCTGCTTCGTCGACGACGTGCTGCCCAAGCTGGCCGACGAGGGCATCCGGATCCTGCGCTGGAGTGAGCTGGGCGACGGCGAGCGGGAGCGGCTGCGCACCTACTTCCGGGAGCACATCTTCCCGGTGCTCACCCCGCTCGCGGTGGACCCGGCCCACCCGTTCCCGTACATCTCGGGGCGTTCGCTGAACCTGGCGGTGGCGGTTCGTGACCCGGACGGCGGCTCCGAGCTGTTCGCGCGGGTGAAGGTGCCCAACAACGTCCCCCGCTTCGTACGCGTCGACCGGGACCAGCCGGGCGTACGGATGCTGCCCGTGGAGGACCTGATCTCGGTACATCTCGGTCAGCTGTTCAGCGGCATGCAGGTGGTCGAGTGCCACCTGTTCCGGGTGACCCGCAACGCCGAGGTGGAGGTCGACGAGGACCGCGACGAGGACCTGCTCCAGGCCCTGGAACGGGAGCTCGCCCGTCGCCGGTTCGGCCCGCCGGTCCGGCTGGAGGTCGCCGCGTCGATCTCCGACCACATGCTGGAACTGCTCGTCCGTGAGCTGGACATGGACGACCAGGACGTGCTGCGCGTACCCGGTCTGCTCGACCTCTCCGCGCTCTGGCAGGTGTACGGCGAGGCCGACCGCCCGGACCTGAAGGACCCGCCGTTCGTACCGGCCACACACCCCCGGCTCGCCGAGGGTGAGGTGCCGCGCAGCGTCTTCGCCACGCTGCGGGACGGGGACATCCTGGTGCACCACCCCTACCACTCGTTCGCGACAAGCGTGCAGCGCTTCATCGAGCAGGCCGCCGCCGACCCGAACGTGCTCGCCATCAAGCAGACTCTCTACCGGACCAGCGGCGACTCGCCGATCGTGGACGCGCTCGTCGACGCGGCTGCCGCCGGCAAGCAGGTGGTGGTGCTGGTGGAGGTGAAGGCCCGCTTCGACGAGGTGGCGAACATCGGCTGGGCCCGCACCCTGGAACGCGCCGGCTGTCACGTGGTGTACGGGTTGGTGGGGCTCAAGACGCACTGCAAGACCGCGTTGGTGGTCCGGCAGGAGGGCAACCAGATCCGCCGGTACTGCCACATCGGCACCGGCAACTACCACCCGAAGACCGCCCGCCTGTACGAGGACTTCGGCATGCTCACCGCCGACCCGGAGATCGGAGCGGACCTCACCGACCTGTTCAACGTACTGACCGGCTACAGCCGGCAGACCGCGTACCGGCGACTGCTGGTGGCCCCGCAGGGCATCCGCAGCGGGCTGATCGAACGGATCGAGCGGGAGATCGCCCACGTCCGGCTCGGCATGCCCGGCCTGGTCCAGTTCAAGGTCAACTCGCTGGTCGACGAGGGCGTGACCGACGCGCTGTACCGGGCCTCCCAGGCCGGCGTCCACGTCGACCTGCTCATCCGTGGCATGTGCACGCTGCGCCCGGGGGTGCCGGGGCTGTCGGACAACATCCGGGTCCGCTCGATCCTCGGCCGGTTCCTGGAGCACTCCCGCATCTTCCGGTTCGGCAACAACGGCGAGGCGGAGTTCTGGATGGGCTCGGCGGACCTGATGCACCGCAACCTGGACCGCCGGGTGGAGGCGTTGGTGCAGGTGAGCGATCCGGTCGCCCGGGCCGAGCTGGACCACGTGCTGACCGCCGCGATGAGCCCGGACGTCGACGCGTTCGAGCTGGCCGGCGATGGCACCTGGACCCGGCGTACCGGCGGCGACGAGGCGGCCCGCGCGCATCTGCAGGAACTGCTGCTGCGCCGCGTCGGTGGCACGGCCGGCTGAGCGATCACCGCATAGGCTGAGCTGATGCTGGAGGAGGAGCAGAAGTACGAGGTGGCCTGCCGACGGCTGCGGAGTGATCTGCGAACCTTCCGGCCGCTGGTACGTCGGAGCTGGGCCCGTCCCCTGCGCGACGAGTTGCGCTGGCTGGCCGGGGTGCTCGGCGAGGCGCGCGACGCCGAGGTGTTGCGCGAGCGGTTGCGACGCACCGCGACCGCCGACCCGCTCAGCCCACTCGACGCGGGCGCGGTCGACCGGCTCGACGACCGCTGGCACGCCGTCCGCAAGGAGGGCAAGCAGGCCCGGTACGCGGTCACCGCCGTACTCCCCGCGGTCGGCAAGGACGCGCGGCGGCTGGCCCGCGCGCTGGCCCGGGTCCAGGACGTGCTCGGTGAGCACCAGGACGCCGCGGTGGCCGCCGAGACCTGGCTCTCCCTCGCCGCCGAGCGGCCGGACGACCACGAGGTGGCGGTCACCGCCGGGCGCCTGGCCGAGCGGGAACGCGACACGGTCCACCTGATGCGGGCCCGGCTCCCCGACGCGTGGCACCGGGCAACCCGGCGACGGCGGACCAGATGGCTGCCGTGACGGGCATCCGGGCCGCCGGTGGGGTCTGCTGGCGACCGACCGACGACGGCGTACGGGTCTGCGTCGTGCACCGCCCGCGCTACGGGGACTGGACGCTGCCCAAGGGCAAGCTGGAACCGGGCGAGCACCCGCTCGTCACGGCCGTCCGCGAGGTGGCTGAGGAGGCCGACGTGCGGGGCGTACCGCAGGTGCGGCTGCCGTCGGTGCGCTACCGCAGCGAGGGGCAGGCCAAGCTGGTCGACTACTGGTCGATGCTCGCCGTCGCCGAGGGTGGCTTCCAACCGGGCACCGAGGTCGACGACATCCGTTGGGTGAGCGTCGACGACGCGATCCGACTGGTCAGCTACTCGCACGACGCCGAGGTGCTGGCCGCGTTCGCCACGGTGCCGCCGGTGACCGCGACCGTCGCGCTGGTCCGGCACGGGCACGCCGGGCGGCGGGCCACGTGGACCGGCCCGGACACCGCCCGCCCACTCGACGGCGAGGGGTGGGCCCAGGCGTACGCGCTGGCCCCACTGATCGCCGTGGTCCGGCCGGCGCGGCTGCTGTCGGCCTCGCCGCGCCGCTGCGTACAGACCCTGGACCCGACCGCCGCGCTGCTCGACCTGCCCATCGAGGTCTGCGGCGACCTGGACGAGCCGCAGCCGGGCCAGCAGCGCGACGAGCGGGTGCTGGCCACCGCCGCGCAACTGCTGGAGCTGGGCTGCGCCGGCGGGCAGGTGGCGGTGTGCAGCCAGGGCAAGGTGCTGCCCGGCGCGTTGGAGCGGCTGACCGGCCGCACCGACGAGGATTTCACCACCCCGAAGGGCGGTGGTTGGCTGCTCGCCTTCGCCGGCGACAGACTGCTCGCCACCGATCGTCTGTGACACCCGACCCCTGATCCACTCCGGGTCGTCGACGTGGCGGCGTCCGCTGGCCGGACACCACGGCAGCACCGCTGCCGGCACAGGGGTCAGCGGGGCGGCAGCGTGAGCGCGTACGACCCGACCCGGTCAACGATCCCGACGCGCGCAAGGGGCGCCCACCGCGCGGGTGGACGCCCCTTGGGCTGGCAGTCGGTCAGCGCTTGCTGGCCGCCTTCTTGGCCGGAGCCTTCTTGGCCGCCGTGCTCTTGCTCGCCGCCGCGGTGGTCTTCTTCGCCGTGGCGGACTTGGCCGCGGCGCTCTTCTTCGCCGGGGCGGTCTTCTTGCTGGCGGCCGTCTTGGTCGCCGTGGTGGTCTTGCTCGCCTTGGCCGGGGCGGTCTTCTTGCTGGCCGCCTTGGTGGCGGTGGCCTTGGTCGCGGTGGCCTTGGTGCCCGCGGCCTTGGTGCCGGTCGCCTTGGCCGTGGTGGTCGCCGTCTTCTTCGCCGCCACCGTGGCCTTCGGCACCTTGCCGCTGGCCACCATTTCCTTGAACCCGGCGCCGGGACGGAAGGTCGGGACGGATGTCTTCTTGACCTTCACCGCCTCGCCGGTACGCGGGTTGCGCGCTGTTCGTGCGCCACGCACACGCTTTTCGAATGCTCCGAATCCGGTGATCGCCACCTTCTCGCCCTTGGTGACCGCCGCCTGGACCTCAGTGAGGACGGCGTCGAGCGCGGCCGTCGCCGTCTTCCGGTCCCCCAGGCGAACGGCGAGCGCCTCGATGAGCTCGGCCTTGTTCACGACTTCCTCCCGATTGTGCAACTGACTCGACGCGAGCCATTCTGCGCGCACCGTATGCCCTGTAGTGCCTGGACACAAACATTCGGCAGAAAAAAGCCCTTGTGTCGTAACGGATTCGCCCCCACCGGTTGGACCCGTGAGGGCGAAATCCGATGTGGGGGTGGGCGTACGGCTATGCCACCGAGGGTAGGAACGACTGTCGGGTCGCCTCGTAGGAGTCGATGTCGGCGGCGTGTCGGAGGGTGAGTCCAATGTCGTCCAGGCCCTCCAGCAGCCGCCAGCGGCTGAAGTCGTCCAGCGGGAACGACCAGGTCGCGTCCCCTGCCCGGAGCTGTCGGGCGGTCAGGTCGACGGTCACCGGCGTCGTCGGCTCGGCCTCGACGAGATCCCACAACTCCTCGACGGCTTTCAACTCCAACTCGACCGGCAGCAGGCCCTCCTTGAGTGCGTTACCGCGGAAGATGTCACCGAAGCGCGGGGCCACCACGGCCCGAAAGCCCCAGTCCCGCAGCGCCCAGACCGCGTGCTCCCGCGATGATCCGGTGCCGAACTCCGGTCCGGCGATGAGGATCGACGCCCCGGAATAGGATTCATCGTTGAGAACGAATGCCTGGTCTTCCCGCCAGGCGTTGAACAGCCCGTCGGCGAAACCGGTGCGGGTCACCCTCTTGAGGTACACGGCCGGGATGATCTGATCGGTGTCCACGTTGGACCGACGCAGTGGCACGGCCGTACCGGTGTGGGTGGTGAACTTGTCCATCTCGGCGGTCCCTTCTACAGGTCGGCGGGGGCGGCCAGCCGGCCGACCACGGCGGTGGCGGCGGCGACCGGCGGGGACACCAGATGGGTACGTCCGCCCCGGCCCTGCCGGCCCTCGAAGTTGCGGTTGGAGGTGGAGGCGGAGCGCTCACCCGGCTTGAGCGTGTCGGGGTTCATGCCCAGGCACATCGAGCAGCCGGCGAACCGCCATTCGGCGCCCGCGTCGGCGAAGACCTTGTCCAGCCCCTCGGCCTCGGCGGCCTCCCGCACGGCGGCGGAGCCGGGCACCACGAGCATCCGGACCCCGTCGGCGACCCGGTGACCGCGCAGCACGTCGGCGGCGGCCCGCAGATCCTCCAGCCGACCGTTGGTGCAGGAGCCCACGAAGACCACGTCGATGGGCAACTCCCGCAGCGGGGTGCCGGGGCGCAGATCCATGTACTCCAGGGCCCGGCGGGCGGCGGCGCGCTCCGCGTCGGTGACGAACTCCTCCGGGTCGGGCACCGGCGCGCTCAGCGGCGCGCCCTGCCCCGGGTTGGTGCCCCAGGTGACGAACGGCGTGATCCGGCCGGCGTCCAGCGTCACCTCGGCGTCGAAGCGCGCGCCCTCGTCGGTGGGCAGCGTCCGCCACCAGTTCAGCGCCGCGTCCCAGTCGGCGCCCTGGGGCGCGTTCGGCCGGCCCTTGAGGTACGCGAAGGTCGTCTCGTCCGGCGCGATCATGCCGGCCTTGGCGCCCCACTCGATGGACATGTTGGCGATCGTCATCCGCCCCTCCATGGAGAGGTTGCGGATCGCCTCGCCGCGGTACTCCACGATGTGCCCGCGGCCGCCGCCGGTGCCGACCTGGGTGATCAGCGCGAGTACCAGGTCCTTCGCGGTGACACCCGGCGCGAGCTGGCCGGTGACGTTCACGGCCATCGTCTTCGGCCGGCTCTGCGGCAGCGTCTGGGTGGCCAACACGTGCTCCACCTCGCTGGTGCCGATGCCGAAGGCGAGCGCCCCGAACGCGCCGTGGGTGGCGGTGTGCGAGTCGCCGCAGACGATCGTCATGCCCGGCTGGGTGAGCCCGAGCTGCGGGCCGATGACGTGCACGATGCCCTGGTTGTCGTCGCCGAGCGGGTGCAGCCGCACCCCGAACTCGGCGCAGTTGCGGCGCAGCGTCTCGATCTGCGTACGCGACGTCGGGTCCGCGATGGTGAGCAGGTCACCACGGCGGGACCGGAACGCCGGATCGGCGTACCCGGTCGGGGTGTTGTGGTCCTCGGTCGCGAGGGTCAGGTCGGTACGGCGCACCCGACGCCCGGCGAGCCGGAGCCCGTCGAACGCCTGCGGGCTGGTCACCTCATGCAGTAGGTGCAGGTCGATGAAGAGCAGGTCCGGCTCACCAGCGGCGGACCGTACGACGTGCGCGTCCCAGACCTTCTCGGCCAGGGTCCTCGGCTCAGGAGTGACTCCCACCATCTGGACATCCTAAATTCTGGGAGGTAAGTTTCGGCTTGTGGGACACAGTATGAGCGGTGTCGGCGTTCTCGACAAGGCGGTGGTCATCCTGGCCGCCTGTGTCGACGGCGCCAGCCTTGCCGAACTCGTTGAACGCACCAAGCTGCCCCGGGCCACCGCGCACCGGCTGGCGCAGGCACTGGAGATCCACCGGATGCTGGTCCGGGACACACAGGGCCGTTGGCGTCCCGGGCCTCGGCTCGGTGAGTTGGCCAACGCCGCCCCGGACGTCCTGCTGACCGCCGCCGAGCCCCTGCTCGCGGCGCTGCGCGACGCCACCGGTGAGAGCACCCAGCTCTATCTGCGCCGCGCCGACGAGCGGATCTGCGTGGCCGCCGCGGAGCGCGCCAGCGGCCTGCGGGACACCGTCCCGGTGGGCTCGGTGCTGCCGATGACTGCCGGCTCGGCGGCCCAGATCCTGCTCGCCTGGGAGCCACCGGAGGCGGTGATGCCGCTGCTGCCGCGCAGCAAGTTCACCGGTCGCACCCTTGCCGAGGTGCGCCGCCGGGGCTGGGCGCAGAGCGTCGCCGAGCGGGAGGCGGGTGTGGCGAGCGTCTCCGCCCCGATCCGCGACCGCACCGGCCGTGTGATCGCCTCGGTCAGCATCTCCGGCCCGATCGAACGCCTCGGCCGTCGCCCCGGCGAACGCCACGCCATGGCGGTGGTGAGAGCCGGCCAACGCCTCTCCGGCCTCTAGGGCCTGTCTTGTGGATCATGGTTGGTGGGGTAGGAACATCACGGGTGTCCGGAGTGTTACCCGAGCGCTAT